>DASTTD010000392.1:0-3116 GCA_035760325.1 Gemmatimonadaceae bacterium | reverse complement strand
TGACATCCCGTACGTCCTCCAGCTGCTGCGGGGCGCCTGCTCCACGCTCGCGTATCTGCACGACAGCGGAATCGCCCACGGCGGATTGAACGGTGATGCACTCTGGATCACACCGACCGGCCGGCTCTGGATGCTCGAGTGGCAGTGGGCCGTTCCACGGGAATCGATCCCACCCGGAGTGCGCCCGGGACACGGGTCGGTTGAAGTGCGCGCGCCCGACGCGCCGCGCCTCGTACGCTCGGAGCTGCCGACGCCGCCCGAGTGGGAAGGAAGGGACTGGGTACCAACGGCGGCGAGCGATCAGTGGCAGCTTGCCGCGCTCTGTTATACAGCGCTCGCCGACGAGGCGCCCCCGCCTGAGGAGATACCTCCAGTCAAGTGGCTGCGCCCCGAGGCGCCCGCAATGCTGGCGAGCGGGCTCGACCGCGCGTTGTCGGTGAATCCGGACGACCGGTTCCCGTCGCTGGCGGTGTTGCTGCGCGCCATCGATCGCGGCGATCCATCCAGAACGGTGATGATGGTGCGCGGAGAGCCCGGCGCATCGGCGAAGGATTCTCCGGAAGCGCGCGTGCGCTGGGCGGTCGGGGACGACTACGAAATTCTTTCGCAGCTGGGGAGCGGAGCGTTCGGAACGGTCTGGCGCGCGCGCGATCTGTCGCTCGAGCGTGAAGTTGCGCTGAAGGCTCTGCATCCGTCCGTCGCCCGCGATGATCGCGCGGTTCGCTCGTTCTGGCGCGAGGCAAAGCTCGCGGCGCAGCTCGCGCACCCGGCGATCGTTCCCATCTACGACTGGGATTCCAACGGAGATCTCTCTTGGTACACGATGGAGCTGGCGGAGGAAGGGTCGGTCGCGAGCCTCGTCGCGCGCAGTGGGCCGCGCTCGCTCGCCGAAGTCGCGCCGCAGCTCGAGCAGGTTCTCGACGCTCTGATCGTCGCGCACGCCAACGGCATTCTGCATCGAGACCTGAAGCCGGAGAACATTCTGATCGACAGATACAACAGGTGGCGAATCACCGATTTCGGGATCGCGAACGTCACCGGAGAGGATATCGCCGGTACGACGGGCTCACCGGCGTTCGCGGCGCCGGAGCAACTGCTCGGCGAGGCGCAGGGGCCGGCCGCCGATTATTTCGCGCTCGCCGCGATCGTGCTCTTCGCGCTGACCGGATCTCCGCCGTTCGGCGCCGACGACGCGAAGAAGATTCTCGCGCGCCAGCTCAGCGAGGCGGCGGACCTCTCGGCGTTTCCAACAGCGCTGTGCAACTGGTTCAAGACTGCGCTCGCGCCGGAGCCGGCGAATCGGTTCGCCGATGGCGCAGCCATGCGAAGTGCGTGGAAGGCCGCGACGACCAAAATCCTGGCTCGGGAACGGGGCGGGTGGTGGCGGCGAGTAATACCTTAGGACGGGTCCGAGCCATCCGTACGGACGGGGTCGTCGGTCGTGTAACCCCGTTGAATACCGGGATTTACGCGCCCCCGCCGCTCGCTTTCCGGCTAAACGCGTGTAACTTACCCGCGAGAGCCGTAGCTGGCGTGGCACTTGCAAGCCGACGGCACGACGAGACCGGGTACTACGGTGACATTTCGACTTGGCGCAATACATGGTTCTGCCCGTTACAATTACGCAATGTCACTAGCGCCGGACGAAAGAATTGCTAGGTTTTGCGGTGTGATTGGCATCCGTCGAGCCAGTTCTTCGCGCTCACTGGGCAATCACCTGCCTCAGGATGGAGCGCGCGACCGCGGTAACCGCTGGAAAGAAGTTCCACCTTTTAAGAGGAATTAAATCATGTTGAGAAGAAGTTTGACCGTCTGTTCGATGACGGCCTTGCTCCTCGGCGGAACGGCGGCAGCACAGTCGCCAGGTACGTTGCTGGTAGGCGGCTTCGGGCAGTACACGTATTTCAACGATCAGGGCAGAGAGAACAACTTCGAGTTCGATCGACTCGGATACGGCGGGCGCATTGGCGCTTTCATCACCCCGCAGTTGAACCTCGAAGCTGACGGCATGTACGCGCCGATCGCCCGGGACGAAAACGCCCCCGAAGAGAAGTACTCCGCGATCGCGGCGCGCCTGATGTACAACTTCCCGCTCGGCAACGTGCCGTCGTTCCACATCGGCGCTGGCGCCGTTCTCAAGAACATCCGCTTTTCTGACGACGGGGCTGGTGGATCGAGAGCCGGCACCTACAACTACGGGGTCGAGGGCGCCGCTGGCGTCAACCTCGGATTCGGGGGTTTCGCGCTGCGCCTCGACGCGCTGCTCGACTACTTCCCGGAGCCGAGCAACTTCGACGTCCGCGCTCAGGCAGGTCTGCAGTTCTCGCCTGACATCGGCGCACTCTTCGGCGGTGGCGATCCCCTCGTCAGCACCAGTCCGCTCTGGGCTCCGATCGTCTGGTGGGACGACCTCGACGCTCCGCTTCCCGGAACCGTCGAAGTCGGCGGCTTCGCGCAGTGGTCTTTCTTCGATGAGAACGCTGGTATCTCCGGTCGCGCCTATCCGGACGATGGACTTGGTTACGGCGGACGCGTCGGTGTTTTTCTTTCCGATCCGCGCTTCCAGATCGAAGGCGACGGCTATTACTCGCCACAGGACAATGACGTCGAGAATCCTCCGGCCACAGATCCGGACGATGTCAACGCTTCCGCGTTCGCTCTCCGCCTGAATTACAACTTCCCGCTCGGTAACCTGATGGGCCGGCAGAGTCAGTTCATCATCGGCGGTGGCGTCGTACGCACGAATTACAACTTCGGCGGCCAGGGCGTCAACACACCGCCTTACACCTATAACTACGGTGCAAGCGGACTCGCGGGTCTGCGCATCGGCGTCGCGAACCGCACGGCGATTCGTATCGACGGCGTAGTCGACTACATGCCGACGCACGATCCGGATGCCAACCTGAACATGCACGTTCGTGGTGGCCTGAGCTTCCTGTTCGGTGGCGCGCGTCCCGAGGCGATGTGCCCGTACGCCGGCCTCGAGAGCATTCCAGCTTCGAGCCCGAACTGCGTCGCTCCGGCTCCGCCGCCACCGCCACCGCCGCCACCGGCAGTTTGCCAGTTTGACGCAAGCATCCTGGCGACGGATCCGCGCTGCGTGCCGCCGGTAGTTG
>DASTTD010000391.1:0-3035 GCA_035760325.1 Gemmatimonadaceae bacterium | reverse complement strand
CTACACCGCCGCCCGCATGAAGCACACCGAGCCGCTCCAGCAAAAGCTGTACGACGAGATGCTCGGCCGCATCAAGGAGACCGACCTCTCGGTCCCGTACCGCAAGGACGGCTACTTCTACTTCAGCCGCACCGAAAAGGGTAAGTCCTACCAGATCCGCGCGCGCAGGAAAGGAAGCCTCAATGCCCCGGAGGAAATCATCCTCGACGAGAATGTCATCGCCGCCGGCAAGAAGTTCTCGAGCGTCAGCGCCTCGGACGTCAATCCCGCGGCCACGCATTTCGTCTACCTGCACGACACCACCGCGCTGTGGCTTTACACTCTCTACGTCAAGGATCTGCGCACCGGCAAGCTGCTCGCCGACTCGATCTCCAACGTCGTCCCGAACGTCGCCTTCGCCGACGACACGACTCTCTACTACCAGACCGCTGACTCGGCGCGCAGATCCAACGCTGTCTGGCGCCACGTCATCGGCACACCGCGGTCGAGCGATGTCAAAGTCTTCCAGGAAGATGACGTCCTCAACAACGTCAGGATGTTTCGAACGAAGAGCGGCAAATACATGATGATTTCCGCCGACGGTTTCACCTCGTCCGAATGGCGCGCCGTCCCAACGGGCAATCTGACTGCCGCTCCCATCGTCATCGCCCCGCGCCGACCGGACGTGGAATACTCCGTCGATCACATCGACGGCTTCTTCCTGATGCTCACCAACGAGGGGGCGAGGAATTTCAGGATCGTCGCGATGCCCGAGAGAATGCTCGGCCGCGGCAAGTGGGCCGACTGGATCCCCCACAGCGATTCGGTGTTCATCGAGTTCTTCGCTCCGTTCCGCAATTACGTCGTCGTCGGTCAACGCACGGGCGGCCTCCGCCGTCTGCGTGTCATGGATCTCGCGACGAGACAGTCCCACTCCGTCACTTTCCCCGAGCCCGCGTACGGCGTGTTTCTCACCGGCAACGCCGAGTTCGACACCGACAAGGTGAGATTCTCGTATCAGTCGCTCGTGACGCAGCCATCGACTTTCGACTACGACATGAAGACGAGAAAGCGCGTCCTCGTCAAACGCCTCGATGTTCCGAACTACGATCCATCGAAGTACGAGGTCAAGCGGTTCATGGTAACGGCGCGTGACGGCGCGCGTGTCCCGGTCTCGATGCTGGTGCTGCGGAATGGCTGGAAGCAGGACGGAACGCAGCCGCTGCTCCTTTACGCCTATGGCTCCTATGGATCGACGGTCGAGCCGTCGTTCAACCGCGATGTGATCAGCCTCGTCGACCGCGGTTTCGCCTATGCCCTCGCCCACATCCGCGGAGGACAGGAGATGGGGCGGCAATGGTACGATGAAGGCAAAATGCTGAAGAAGATGAACACCTTCAACGACTTCATCGACGTCGCCCAGTACCTGGTCGACAACAGGTTCACCAACACCGGCAAGATCATTGCTCACGGTGGAAGCGCGGGTGGTCTGCTGATGGGCGCGGTCGCCAACATGCGGCCGGATCTGTTCCGCGCCATCGTCGCCGACGTGGCGTTCGTCGACGTCATCAACACCATGCTCGATGCCTCGATCCCCCTCACCGCGCAGGAATGGAAGCAGTGGGGTGATCCGCGCATCAGGGAGCACTACGCGTATATGATGCAGTACTCGCCGTACGACAACGTCGCGCGCAAATCCTATCCGTGGATCCTGGCCACGACGTCGCTCAACGACTCACAGGTCGCCTACTGGGAGCCCGCCAAATGGGTCGCCAGGCTGCGGGCGATGAAGACCGACGATAATCCGCTGCTGTTCAAGACCAATATGGCCGGCGGACACGGCGGCAGCTCCGGGCGTTACGACGCGCTGCGTGAGCGCGCGTTCCGGTATGCGTTCATGCTCGACGCGGTGGGGTTGTCGAAGCGGCTGAGCCCGACACCATAATGAGTTTTGTGAGGTAGGAAACTACAAACTCAGAACTACAAACAACTACACCACAGAACAGGTAGTTCTGAGTTTGTAGTTCTGTGCAGCTCTGCGTTTGCAGTCTCGGCGATCCAACGTTCCTCCCCGTCGCGGGGTCTAATCTTTTGTCACCCCTGACCCACCTTTTCCCAGTCATCCCACCCATGATGCGTCGGACTTTCCACCCGGTACTGTTCGTCGGCGCCCTGCTTGGTCTCAGCGCAATTCCACTCGCCTCGCCAGCCGTGGCGCAGGACACACCCCCGCGCGCGGCAGCCCCCGGCCAGCCACTCACGGAATACGTCCACGATCGTCACGCGCCCGGCGCGTCGGCCGCGCGGGTCACGTCCAACATTCGCGTCGATGGCGTACTCGACGAAGCCGGTTGGGTGTCCGCTACTCCCATCACCGAATTCACCCAGGTGGAGCCGAGCGAAGGCCAGCCGGCCAGCGAGCGGACGGAAATCCGGCTCCTGTACGACGACGACGCGCTGTACATCGGTGCGCGGCTGTACGACCGGCAACAGGTGCGCTCGCGCATGGGCCGCCGCGACATGAGAATGTCGGCATCCGACTGGCTGACGGTGATCATCGACGCCAGGCACGATCACCTCACGTCGTTCGGGTTCGAGGTGAATCCCGCCGGCGTACGGCGTGATCAGACCCGGGCAAGAGGAAACGAGGACAATTCGTGGGACCCCGTATGGGAAGCGGCGACCACCGTCAGCGATTCCGGCTGGGTTGCCGAGCTGCGGATTCCGTTCAGCCAGCTGCGCTTCAGCGGCGCAGTGGAACAGACCTGGGGACTCCAGATCGAGCGGCAGATCGCGCGCAATCAGGAATTCTCGGTGTGGGCCTACACCCCACCGGGCCAGCCGGGCGGCGCGCCGCGCTACGGCCACGTCACCAATCTCACACGACTCGCGACCGGGAAGCGACTCGAGTTCATGCCGTACGTGGTGACGAAAGCCGAATACATCGACCGCCTGGGAAATCCGTTCCGCTCCAACAGCGAGTACAAGGTCAACGCGGGCGCCGATCTCAAGTACCGCCTCACCAGCAGTCTCACGCTCGATGCGACAGTGAATCC
>DASTTD010000390.1:0-4571 GCA_035760325.1 Gemmatimonadaceae bacterium | reverse complement strand
ACCTGGGCCGACGCTGTTCCCGCCGCGGCGAGAGAAAGCGCAAGGGCGGCCACCACGAGTGCGGCGCGGACCGCGGTCATCGAAATTGCGGAAATATTACCAGTCACACGTGCTCCCGTAGCTTGACGGATGGATAGACTCCGCCTTCGGCGGGTCAACCCCTTTGACTGTAACAACGGGATGAAGGTCACGGAGAGACTCTTTGAAAGGGCCTGAGGTCCGGCCGGCAAGCTGACGGGATGCAAGTAATGAGTGGAGAGTTTTGAGTTCAAGTTTCGAGTTGTGTTGATTGGCGCCACCACTGAAACCAACTCGTTACTTAAACTCACTACTGTCGACTCAACACTTGCATCCCCTATAGGCGCCCCTGTACCCAGTCGCACAGCTTCGAGTCAGAACGGGGAAAAAGAGGCGGCCCCGTCAGGGGCCGCCTCGTAACCCGACGATCTAGAAGGGCAGGTCGTCGTCAGCGTCCTCGAGCGCGCCCGGGAAATCCTCGAAATTCGCTCCGCCGCCGGCGGCGCCGGACTTGGCTCCCGCCGCCGCGGGAGCACGGGTACGACCGGCGCCTTCGCCCTGGAAGTCGCCACCGCCCTCTCCACGCCCGCCGCCCAGCATCACGAGCTCGCGCACGTTGATCTCGGTGCTGTAGCGCGTCTGGTTCTCCTTGTCCTGCCACTGGCGGTACTCGATCGACCCCTCGACGTAGACCTTGTGGCCCTTCTTGAGGTACGACTCGACAATGTCGGCGAGCTTGCCGTTTTTCGTGTTCCATACGATGCAGCGGTGCCACTCGGTTTTTTCCTGCTTCTCGCCTGAAGCGTTGTTCCAGGTCCGGCTCGTGGCGAGGGAGAAATTGGCCACCCGGCCTCCACCCGTCGTCGAGCGGACTTCCGGGTCGCTTCCCAGGTTTCCGATCAGCATGACTTTGTTAAGACTTCGACTCACTGTGCCTCCCGGCGAGAGTTTTGTGGCTCGCCCAGAATAGTATAGGTGGCGCCCGGACCACCAGCAAACGAATCCTTTCAGCGGTCAGCAAAAGTGCCCGCGGACCTGCGCTCTTCTCCGTCGGCAACTTCGAGGACGCGTCTCAGCACCAGCGCATCCTCATGTGGCCGCCGGTAATAGCCGGCACGCCGGCCGATCTCGGAAAATCCCCGCGACGCGTACAACGCGCGCGCGGCCTGGTTCGACTCGCGGACCTCGAGAAACGCGCTTCTCACTCCCCGCGCCGCGAGCTCGATCAGCACGGCATCGAGCATCTGTCCCGCCAGACCGTGGCCTCTGTGATCGGGTGCAACGGCCACGTTCAGGATCTCGCCGTCCTCCCCAACCGAGAATGCCGCGATGTAGCCGGCAACAGCTTCGTGCGGCTCGTTTTCCGCTACCAGAAAGATAGCCGGTTTCACGCCGATCAGGCGGCGAAAGGACTCCTCGCTCCAGGGGTCCGCGAAGGAGTCCCGCTCGATGCCTGAGACCTTCGATAAATCGCTCTCGCGCGCCGGCCGCAGGAGGACCGTCATCGTGCCGGCGCAGCTCTGCTCGCCGCTTCGCGCCTGACCTGCGCCTCCGGGAGTCTGCCGTAGTCCGGCTCCCATGACGCAAGGTCTACCGGTCCACCGGCGATAATTCGCGACAACAGCAGAGCAACCCCGCGCGCGTGGGGATGCGCATCTATCGGCTGACCGGGTCCGATCAATCGCAGCCGGGGATCTGTGCGGGCGATGGTGTCCAGCTCCGCGCTGGAGACCATTCGCGCCGCGCCATTCTCGCTCACCCCGCCATCAGCGGAGATCGTGACACGTGCTACGAACCAGTCTCCGCGCATTGCGTCGAGGACCGAGAGATATTCTCCGGGCTCGAGCTTCGGGCGCGCGCCGGCGACGGTCAACAGCAGGGAGGAAACACCGTAAAGCTTCGCGCCGAAACCCGTCGCCAGTCCCTTGGCCGCGGATCCCGCGATGCGAAGACTCGTAAACCGGCCCGGGCCGGCTCCACAAATGATCCTCGTGACATCCCGCCCGTTCACCGCCGCGGCGGCGATACACTCAGCCACCGCCGGCACCAGCCGCTCTCCACGCCCCGTCGCCGGAGCGCCACCTTCATCGCCCGGAAGCGTCTTCTCCGCGATCACCTCGCCGTCGCGCAGCAGCGCGACGCTTCCCACATATGTCGAGCCCTCCAGCGCCAGCGTGAGAGGAGCCTTCATCCGGCGAGCAGAATGCGTCGTGACGGATCGTCGGGAACGTAGGAAAGATCGATCGGGAGGTGGCTGGGGGCGATTCGGTCACCCGCACGCTCAGGCCACTCGACGAGTACGAGCGCGTTCGTCCCAATGATGTCGTCCCAGGCAAGATTGGTGAGCTGCTCGACCCCGTCCAGCCGATAGAGGTCGATGTGGAAGACCGGTGAGCGCTCGGAGGAATACTGGTGCACGAGCGCGTACGTCGGGCTCGTGATGTCTTCCTTCACTCCATAGCCGCGGCAGATCGCCTTTGCCAGAGTCGTCTTGCCGGCTCCCAGCTCCCCCGTGAGAGTGATCACCAGCGGTGGCATGCTCGACCGGCCAAGCTCCTCTCCCCATTCCACCAGCTCCGATTCGGACAATCTCAGCTGACTGCGACCGGCCCTCGGCGGAACGATGTGCCTGCGCGCGGGCATTCCTAGCGCGCGTGCAGGCCCGCGAGGGCACCTCGACTCTGGCGCTCCTTGCCGGCTTTAGCTTTCAGCTCGAACAGCTCGTCGCGAAGGCGCGCCGCCGCTTCGAAATCAAGTGCCGCCGCGGCCTCGCGCATTTGTCCTTCCAGCTCGGAGATGAGAGCGGGAAGATCCTTCGTGCCATAGCGCGCGGTCGATTCAGCCACCCGGCGAGTCTTCTCCTCCTGTCTTTCCTCGCTCGAGATCCGGGCATCCGCGACCCGCGTGATGAAGCGCACCTGATCGACGCTTTTCACGACGCTCATCGGTGTTATTCCGTGCTCGATGTTGTACGCGCGCTGCAATTCGCGGCGACGTCCCGTCTCGTCAATGCACCGCTGCATCGATCCCGTCATCCTGTCCGCGTAAAAGATCGCGCGGCCGCTGAGATTTCTTGCCGCGCGACCTACGGTCTGAATGAGCGACCGGTCGCTGCGAAGGAAACCTTCCTGATCAGCGTCCAGTATCGCGACGAGGGAGACCTCGGGCAGGTCGAGACCCTCGCGCAGGAGATTGATCCCGATCAGCACGTCGAAATCCCCGAGCCGCAAGCCGCGAATGATCTCCATGCGCTCGATGGCATCGATGTCGGCGTGCATGTAGCGCACGCGGACACCCATCTGCTGCAGGTAGTCGGCGAGATCCTCCGCCATCCTCTTGGTGAGCGTCGTGACCAGAACGCGCTCGCCTTTCCTTTCCCGGATCCGGATCTCGTTGAGCAGGTCGTCGACCTGGCCGCGAACGGGGCGGACTTCGATCTCAGGGTCGACGAGGCCCGTCGGTCGGATGATCTGCTCGACGACGGCACCCTCGGAAAGGCGAAGCTCTATCTCGCCGGGAGTGGCGGTGACGTTGAGCGCACGCGGCGTGAGCGAGAGAAACTCGTCGAACATGAGCGGCCGGTTGTCGAGGGCGCTCGGCAGGCGAAAGCCGTAATCGACGAGGGTCAGCTTCCGCGCCCGGTCGCCGTTGAACATTCCGCCGATCTGCGGGAGCGTGACGTGCGCCTCGTCTACCACGACGAGGAAATCCTCCGGGAAATAATCGAAGAGGCACGCGGGCCTTTCGCCGGCCGCCCGTCCCGACAGGTGGCGCGAGTAGTTCTCGATGCCGGCACAGGTGCCGATCTCGAGCATCATCTCGATGTCGAAGTTCGTGCGCGACTCGAGCCGCTGCGCCTCGAGAAGCTTACCCGTGGAGCGAAGCTCCGTCAGACGCTGCGCGAGCTCTTCTCGAATGAGCGCAATCGCCCTTTCGATCGTCGGCCGCGATGTGACGAAGTGCTTCGCCGGGTAGATGGCGGCCTTGTCGAGCGCGGCGATGGTATCGCCGGTGAGCGGATTGATCTTGCCGATGCGCTCGATCTCATCGCCCCACATCTCCACCCGCACGCCCTGCTCCTCGTAGGCCGGCAGAATCTCCACCGTGTCGCCGCGGACGCGGAAGGTTCCTCGCTCCAGACCCATGTCATTCCGCGAATACTGGATCTTCACCAGCGACCGGAGGATGTCGTCCCGCGCGATCTTCTGGCCTCTGGTGAGCGTGACCATCTGCTCGCGATACGCGCGCGGGTCTCCGAGTCCGTAAATGGCTGACACCGTGGCGACGATGATGACGTCTTTCCTCTCCATCAGGCTCGATGTCGCGCGCAGGCGCAGGCGGTCGATGTCCTCGTTGATCGACGCGTCCTTCTCGATGTAGGTGTCCGTCGTCGGCACGTACGCTTCGGGCTGGTAGTAGTCGTAGTAGGAGATGAAGTATTCGACCGCGTTGTGCGGAAAGAAGCTCTTGATCTCTCCGTACAGCTGCGCCGCGAGCGTCTTGTTGTGCGACAGCACGAGCGTCGGCCGCCCGAAATTCCGGATGACGTGGGC
>DASTTD010000389.1:0-2766 GCA_035760325.1 Gemmatimonadaceae bacterium | reverse complement strand
GGCCTCGCTCCAGGTGCGAACGCGGAGGGTGGGAAACGAGCCGCTGAACTGCTTTCCGAAAAGCGACCGGATGAGCACCGCCTTTTTTGATCCGCTGCCGCCGCTCAGCCGCACGCGCATCACCGGCGGATCACCATGGATCCGGATCACCATTTCCTTACCGGCGGTGTGGACGATGTAGCGATCGCCGCTCTGCTCGTACTTTGCCAGCGTTTGCCGGAGGCATTTCTCGATCAGCTGCCCCACCGCGGCACGGTCGACGTGGAACAGGAGCCAGAGTCTGCTCACGATGATCCCTGCCAGGATGATCGAGATCAGGAAGCTCACGAGCGCGTTGTCCGGCGTGTCCCCTCGCGTGATCGAGGTAAGGAGCACGACGACGACGAACGCGAGGTTCAGAATCAGGAGCGACCGCCCCTTCCAAAGAGTTGGTCGGCGTCCGAGCACGAGGGCGAGCGACCAGAGCGTGAGAATCCCGGCGTAAGCACCAAGCCACGGCGCGATAGCCATCGTCCGACGATACTGCGTCGCCGGGAGAGCTATTCTTCGAGAAGGGCCTTCAGGTTCTCAACGACTCTTTGGCTCTCGTGGTCGTTCAGCTTCTCGAACACCGACAGCTGCATTTTGCCGAGAGCGCTCTGCGGAACGTCGTACTCGACGTCGAAGCTGAGACGGGTCTTGCCACCGGCCGAGTCGGCGCGATAGGTGAACGTACTGCGCGCGCCCGTAGTCGTCTTGTACACGAACTCCTTCCCCGGAACGAAGCGCACCGTTTCCGCCTTTCCGGACAGCTCGATGCCGGCGAGACTGTAAACCCAGTCCCAGGAAGTCCCCGGCTTTTTCACATCGCCCTTGATGTTCGCGACCGATTTCAGCGGGCCGATGAACGCCGGGTGATTCGTCACGTCGACGATGTAGTTCATCAGGATCTCCGGTGAGCAGCTCACTTCCAGCGACTGCGCGACTCTCGACATTTTTTGATCCTCGTATGGTCGTGTTTGAGATGACGTAAGGATGCTACACCGGGCCGCGCGCCGTCCACCAGGCTTCGGTAGTGCTTTCTGTTGCTTGAAGTCGCTTTGTGAGTTTTGAGTTTACCGTTGTTGCGTTGTGCGTCGTTGCGTTACTACGCATAACGCGGCTGGCACTCAATAACGGAAAACGGAAAAACGGTAAACTCAAAACTCAAAAGTCCCTTAGCCCGACCTCGACCTCCGAAATGACGTGTCCGCCGAGCAGCTGGAAGGATAAGTTCAATCAGTGATCGATAGCGTAGAACCCACCCCAACACCGCCAGGTCGTCCGCCGCTTCGCACCGGCGCGATGCTCATCGGCGGCGTGCTGCTCGTCCTCGTCGGCTTCGGTTATTGCGCCAGCCGGATGATCCCGGGCGCATTCCGTCCGAGAAACGAGACGCGGATCACTCACGACGTCGTGATTCAGCAGATCCGCGCCGTCGCCAAGCTCGTCTCCAGTGAAGCGACGGTGCGCGACGTCATCTCGTACGAGAATACCTGGTACGGCTCGACGAAGCGGTCTCTGGTGGTGGTAACCGGCCGGCTGCTTGCTGGAATCGACCTCAGCGATAATCCCGAAGTATCCATCGATCATTCCCAAAAACGGATCAGGATCGTGATACCGCCCGCGAGGATGATCGCCCTCGAGATCCGCGACATGCGCACCTACGACGAGCGCGGAGGATTGTGGAATCCCTTCAAGCCCGCCGACCGGGAAGCCATTCAGCGGCAGGCGAGAACGCAGCTGATGGCCGCGGGGAACCAGCTGGAGCTCATTCGCCGCGCCAACGAGAGCGCCATCCAGCTGTTGCAGATGCTGCTCGCGAAAGACGGCTATACGGTCGAAGCGACGATTCGCAGGCCCAACCCCCGCTTCGCCCCACTGGGCGACACACCGCTCACGCGCTAGCCCGCATCGGGCGCGGGGGGATTCCCGTGTGGACGGCAGATCGCGGCCCGCATTGTGCCTCTTTGCTCCACGGCCTCAACGACGAAGGAAGCGCAATGGAAATCCGGTTCCGGCATGATGTCGACCGCGCATTCGCGGACGCGAAGCAGCAGAACAAGCCAATCATCCTCGATTTCAGCGCCGCGCCCATGTGAAGCGGCTGTGCTCGGCTGGATGCCGAGGTGTGGCCAGACGACAGGGTGTCGAGCTTCGTGGCCGAGAATTTCATTCCCGCGCGCGTGCACGTGAAGGACGACGCCGCGGCCTTCAGGCAGTACGGCGAGAAATACACGGCACAGTGGACGCCGACCATCCTCGAGCTCGACAGCGAAGGAGTCGAGCGGCACCGCATCGAGGGATTTCTGCCGGCCGACGATTTTCTGGCGCAGCTGATTCTCGGGCGGGCGCGGATCGCCTTTCAGGAGCAGAGCTGGGAAGAAGCCGCGAAGTTGTTCCGTCGCGTTTACGAGGAGTTGCCCGAGACCGACGCCGCGGCCGAAGCGCTCTACTGGACGGGAGTGACGCGCTACAAGGATACGAACGATGCGAGCGCGCTAAAGGAAACGGCGCGCGCATTCAGCACGCGCTACACCGATACGAGCTGGGCGAAGAAAGCGTCCGTTTGGACCTAAGCGCGTATCCCGAAGCTTTCAGCGGGCCGCTGACAGCTTAGCCGTTCACGGTTGTCGTTTGCGGATGCAGAGTCCAGCCCGCCCGCCGCTCGAGCGCAGTTCTGTCCCAACCCGCGAGATCCGCCGCGGCGTCGTAGGTACTCTGTAGAAACTCGAGCAGCGTGGCGTC
>DASTTD010000388.1:0-6766 GCA_035760325.1 Gemmatimonadaceae bacterium | reverse complement strand
AAGAAGCGGCGCACTTGCCTATCAACTCTGCGTGCATCCCGCAGGTGAGGTGGGAGGACTCCTGCACGCGGCTAACGCGAGCTCGGGCGGAGACCCAGCGACCTCCCCGCGGAGCGGGCGGTCGCGCGCCCTGGGGCTCCGCCCGAGCGAGCGTAGCGGCCGAAGAGGACACCCTCGACTCGCCCCCGCAAAGACCTCGAAACGGAGCGCGACTAAACCGCCGGGCCGAGCCCCTCGACGATGGTGCGGAAAGCACTAGCCGAGAGCTTCTCTGGCTCGAACGGCTCACCGGCCCGTTTCATTACGCCGCGGATGACCGCATCGAGCGTGACGAGCGGTGCGTCGGCTTCGGCCTGCATTTCCATCTCCCACTTTCCCCGATCGGGCCCCTTGAGCGTGTGGCGATAGCGCGCCGTGAACACCGTGTGGCGGTGAACGATGATCTCACGATCCTCGTCCTCGATCGGAAGAAACTCGTCGCCCGCGCTTTCGGTCAGGGCTGCCGGCGGCTCGTCGTCGCGGCGGGGGTGTTCCGGTTCCGGAGGCAGTGGAATGGCGGCGACGACTGCGACGCCGGTCTCGACGCCGGATTGCCTCAGCGGCGGAAACAGACGAACCTCATCGACCGCCTCGATTCCAATGCGATCGGCGATGTCTCTCAGGAAACGCTCGGTCGTCTCGATCAGGCTCGTGCTCCGGAAACGGTGGCACCGGCACGCTCGGGAGAGTTCCTGTCAGTGAGCTCCCGCTCCACGTAAAGCCGCAGAATGTGCATGAAATCCTGCGCGTTGGTCACGACTCCGAAAGCCTGGTGGGTACCCCGGTCCTTCAGCTTGCTCACCACGAACTCCGACGAGTCGACGCAGATCGTAGGCAGCTCCCGCATCGATCCATCGGCGTTCGTGACGAACGCGGGCAGCATGTTCCCCGTCGCAATGGCATGAAGGGCGGTAGCTATCAGAACAGCGATAGTCGCGCGCGTCGTATGGCGCTTCATCGCGTCCTGCGCGGCGAGTGTGTCGGTGATGACTTCAGGCAGCGGACCGTCGTCCCGGATGGATCCGGTGAGAACGAACGGGATCTGGCGCACCACGCAGGCGTGCATGATCCCATCGGTGATCGTACCCTGCTCCACCGCCTTCGCGATCGAACCGGCCGCGCGCACCTTGTTGATCGCGCGCATGTGCAGGCCGTGACCGCCCGTGCTCGCCTCTCCCGTCTTGGTCATTCCGAGCGTAGTTCCGAAGATCGACGCTTCGATGTCGTGCACGGCGACAGCGTTACCGGCGAGCAGCGCCGCCACGAAGCCGTTCTCGATGAACCACACCATGTCCGCGCGCGCCCTCGAGTGAACCAGCGCCGGGCCGGTCACCCAGATCGGATAACCGCCACGATCGCGCTCGGCGATGAGGATCTTCGCCATCAGCGAGTAATCGATCGGCTTTTCCCGCGAGACCTCGCTCGTCATGAACTTGAACTCGCCCTCCTCGTCGCCGAGGAACGAGCCGACGTGCACGTAGATGCCCTGGCTGCCGTCCTCCTCGCTGCCGATCGCGACCATCTCTCCCTTCTTCAGTCTCCGGCCTTCCTTGATCCACAGGCCATCGTCGTTCAGAACGAGCGCCGCGTCCATTCGGGGCTCCCGCGGCATGCGCCAGGCTCCGTTGATCCGGACGTAGGTCGGAAGATTCGTAGTGGAGAAAAAGTTTTCAGGCAGCACTCCGTCGGCCGGCGCGGGTACGAATTGCGCGTCGGGTGCGGAGGCCAGCTCGGGGGCGCTGAAGTCGGGATGGCGGAGTACGGACACGGCTATAAGATAGGTATCAGAGCAGTGCGACGGGGTCCCGGTCGAGCGTCACCCGCAGCTGCGCGACAGACGGAACATCGAACTTCTCCATGAAGTACCGGCCGACTCGCGTCAGCGCGCCGGGATTCCGGGTCTTGAGGAGAAGGTGCCAGCGCCAGCGGTTCTTGATGCGCTCGATCGGACATGGAGCGGGACCGACGACGACGATGTCCTCCCCGGCTCGCGCCGCGATCAGACCGCGCAGCCACTCCCCGGCGCTGATTGCCAACCGGGCCGTCGCTTCTTCCTTGAGTCCGCTGAACACGATGTTCGCCAGACGGAGATTCGGTGGATATGGAGGATCCACCCGTCCCCCCATTTCTTCGCGCACGAACGATTCATAGTCATGCGACACGGCGAATCGGACGGCATGGTGGGCCGGTATCCTGGTCTGAATCAGGACGCGACCTCCCTTCGCCCCCCTCCCCGCGCGGCCGGAGACCTGGCTGAGAAGCTGAAAGCAGCGTTCGGATGCGCGAAAGTCCGGAAGATTGATGCCGACGTCCGCATCGACCACGCCCACGAGCGTCACGTTCGGAAAGTCGAGTCCCTTGGCGATCATCTGCGTGCCGAGAAGGATGTCGATCTCTCCATTCGCGACACGGTCGAGGATCTGCGTGTGCGCCCATTTCCCCGTTGTGGTATCGACGTCCATCCGCGCGATGCGCGCGGCCGGAAATCTCTCCGATAAAAGCCGCTCGACCTGTTGCGTACCGAGGCCCCGCTGCTTGAGGTTCCTTCCGCCGCAGCGCGGACAATCCGGGCGTGGATCTTCCTTGTGCAGGCAGTAATGGCAGACGAGGCGTTCCGGGTTCCGGTGATGCGTCAGCGTGATGCTGCAATTCGGGCACGCCGCAACCGAGCCACAGTCGATGCACTGGATGAACGAGGAGTATCCGCGGCGATTCAGCAGCAGAATGCTCTGCTCGCCCCGGCTGAGGCAGTGAACGATCGCATCGTGGAGCGGCTCCCGGATGACGGAGCCGTAGTCCACTCCCCCCTGCGCCATGCCGGTGTAATCCACGGCGATTCCGCGTAGATCGATCACGTCGATGCCGGGAAGACGTCCGCCGCCCACCCGATCAGGCAGGCGAAGGAGCCTGAACTTGGCGGCCGCGGCGTTCGCCCAGCTCTCGAGAGATGGAGTTGCGCTCCCGAGCACGGTGATTGCCCCTGCGTTGCGCGCGCGGACGATCGCCACTTCGCGTGCATGATACCGCGGCGTCTCCCCCTGCTTGTAGCTCGACTCGTGCTCTTCGTCGACGATGATCGCTCCAAGATTGTCGAGCGGCGCGAAAACGGCTGACCGCGCCCCGACCACGATGCGCTTCTCGCCGCGCTTGAGCGCGAGCCAGGCATCGTAGCGCTCGCCCTCGCTCAGCGCCGAGTGGAGCACCGCGATGCGATCTCCGAACGCCGCCCGGAATCTGTCCACCGTCTGCGGCGTCAGTGCGATTTCGGGAACGAGGACGATCGCGGTCTGGTGCCGTTCATCGACGATCCGCCGCAGCAGCTCAATGTAGACGAGGGTCTTTCCGCTCCCCGTGATCCCGTGCAGGAGAAAAACGTCGCCCCCCTGCGCTGCCGCCATCGCATCGACCGCTGCCTGCTGCGCGGGCGTCGGAGTAAGTCTGCTGGCTGAAATGCCGCCGCGCGACGAAAACGGATCGCGATCTACCTCTTCACTTTCGATGACGATCAGTCCGCGCTTCTCGAGACCCTTGAGAACAGAGGAGGAGACGCTGATCTGCGAGGTGATCAGGTCCACCGTGCTTCGTCCCCCCAGCGACTCCAGCAGCTCGAACACCGCGCGCTGCTGCGGCGCGCGGGCGAACAGACGCTCGCGCTGGAGCAGCGACGGAATGTCGACACCAATGCGCACGACCTTCTGTGTCTTGCGCCGCGGTGTCGGATCCTCAGCGCCGGAGAGCGCTCCGGGCAGCGCCGTACGCAGCGTTATTCCGAGCGGCACGATGTAGTATTCCGCCATCCACCTGCACAGCTCCAGCAGTGAGCCGCCGACGGCCGGCTCGGAATCCGGCGACTCGATGACTGCCTTCGGCTTTCGCTTCAGCTGTGAGCCGGTAGCGGTGCCGACGCAGATGCCTATCTCGCGCCGGTTCCTGAACGGAACCACCACACGTGAGCCGACGACCACCGGATTCGCCAGGCCCTCAGGCACGAAGTAGGTAAAGGTCTGGAAGAGCGGCAGCGGGAGCGCCACTTCGACCAGACGCGCTGTCTGGTCAGGCACTCACGAACGCCGCGGAGAGATTCGCTCCGCCGGCCGGGCGAGCTCCAAGCCCCGGCCCCTCGCCGAGCCTGATCTGGCCTCCCTTGATCGACGTACCCACGAAGGGGTCGCTGGACAGGAGTGCCGCGCCGTCGAAGTCGGCGAAGTCGAGTAGCGGCGATATCTGCGCGATCGCCGAGATGCCGAGCGAGGTCTCGATCATGCAGCCGGCCATCACCTGCATCTCGAGCGCGCGAGCCGCATGCACCATGCGCAGCGCTTCACGCAGGCTGCCACACTTCGCGAGCTTGATGTTGATCCCGTCGACCGCGCCCGCGAGCCTGGCGACGTCGGCGGCAATCAGGCACGACTCGTCGGCGAAAACCGGCAGCTTCGAGCGTTTGCGAACGAAGCGCAGGCCTTCGATGTCACCGGCAGGCACAGGCTGCTCGATCATCTCTACTCCCTGGTCCGCGAGGAAATCGCTCATGCGCACTGCCTCCTTGGGCGTCCATCCTGCGTTGGCGTCGACGCGCAGGCGCTTCTCCGGGCCGGCGCTGCGCACTATGCGCACTATCTCCTCGTCGCGGCCAGTCCCGAGCTTGATCTTCAGAATAGGGTATTCCCGCGCCTCGGCAACCCGCCGCTCGAGCTCGGTGTTCTCCGTTATGGCAATGGTGAAGCTCGATTGGGGAGCGCGCTCGGGATCGAGGCCCCACATCCGATGCACGGGCAGGCCGAGCCGTTTCCCGACGAGATCGTGAAGCGCGGAGCTGATCGCCGCCTTTGCCGATGCATTACCGCTGAGCAGCCTGTCCAGCGAAGCCTCTGTCGCCTCGAGCGAAAGCGGATCCGCGCTCTCGAGAACCGGCTTGAACTGGGCGAGAGCGGCGACGACCGTGTCGACAGACTCTCCGTAGTACTTGTTGGGCGCAGCCTCGCCGAACCCTTCCATTCCGTCCTGATCGGTGATTCGTACCAGTACGTTCCGGTGATGGGCGTAGCCGCCGCGCGCGATTACGAACGGATGGGTTGGCTTCAGCTCAATTGTCTGGTGCGCCAGCTTCATCCAGCTGTCATCCAGCGGCGGCCGCCGCGGCAGCGCGCGCGGTCCTGGCCATTCGGAATTCTGTGGGGGCCGAAACTCCGGAGAGGAACTGGATGAGCGCGTCGGCGAGCGCGTTGCCGCGCTCATACCGGTTGGCGGGGTGCTTCTCGAGGCACCGCATGACGATCGCGGCAAGCGCGGGCGGAACGCGGGAGTCGACGACATCGGGCGAGACCGCGGTCTCGGTCACGTGCTTGTAGCTGATCGAGTAGCTGTCCGCGCCGTCGAAGGGCGGAAAGCCCACCAGCGTTTCGTACATGACGACACCGAGACCGTAGATGTCGCTTCGTCCGTCGAGCAGCTTTCCGCGCGCCTGCTCGGGCGACATGTAGTGCGGCGTTCCCATCACGTTGCCGCTGCCGGTCATGCGGCTCCTGAAGTGTCCCGTGGCGATGCCGAAGTCGGTGACGAGCGCGTTGTCGTCTTCATCGAAAAGGATGTTGTCCGGCTTGATATCCCGATGAACGAGCCCGCGGCGGTGAGCGTAGTCGAGTCCGGTCGATACCTGCGCGGCGACGGCGGCGGCGGCTTCAGCGGGAAGCGAGCGGTGCCCGCCGATCCTGTCGCTGAGAGTGCCGCGCGCGAGATAAGGCATCACCAGAAACACGTGGTCGCCCACCATCCCGAAATCGATGATCGGGCAGATGTGCGGATGAACGAGCTGCGCCGCGGATTCCGCCTCTCGACGGAAGCGCTCGCGCATCTCCTGCTCCCGCGCGAGGTGCGGATGAAGAACCTTGATGACGACCGGTGAGTCGAGACAGACGTTGACGGCATAGTACACACTGGCCATCCCGCCTTCTCCGACCCGGTGCATGATGGTGTAGCGGCCACCCGTGACCTGTCTCAGGGCGGTCACGGACGCGTCGGGGGGAGACTGCCGGCTGTCCGAGCCTTCCGGCATGTTTATGCCGCACCGGACGCATCTCGCGGCTTCGGCTCTGTTCCAGCTGCCGCAATCGGGACAGAACATTCAGCCCCCGAACTGCATGCGGACGAAATCGTACGGCGGCCACGGCCCGCTGACGGTAATGTCGAGGGCGCCCTGACGGTTTGATTCAGCCGAAACAGCTTCTTCGAAAGCCTGCCACCGCTCGGTATCGACGAGGAACGACGCACGGGCGACGACACCCTCGTCCGCATCTCCATCAGCCGTGGGCAGCGTTACCGTCGCGCCCGCGTGCGCGCGCAACATCCGGAGGCTCTCTGCAGCGAGCGCCGCAAAGCTCCTTTGCACGTCACCCTCATCCTGCGTGCCCTGCTTCAGGATGTTCACCCGCGCGGCGGAGTGTCCCTCGACCGACGAGAGAGCCTCGGTGAGGGTGAAATAGTGGAGCTCGAGCCACTGACTCAGCGTGGCGATCGACCGAAACACGGTGCCGGGAGGAGCAGGGAGCACCGCGCTATGAGCGTGCACCTCGTCCAGCACGCGTAAGTACTTCTCCATCTCGCTCTCGTCGAGCTTGACCGAGCTGTAGTTGGTCGGCTCCACTATTGCCGCCAGCGCCCGATACCGGACGAGCTGCGTCCCCTCGGCGGGGGATGCCAGCTGACCGGAGTCGATCGCGCCGACGCCGTA
>DASTTD010000387.1:0-5340 GCA_035760325.1 Gemmatimonadaceae bacterium | reverse complement strand
GCGGGACGGGCATCGCTGGCGCGCGCGGGCCTGCGCCGTCGCCACGGGCGGCGGCACGGTGAAGGCCGACGATCCCCGACTTACGGTGCGCGACGTGGAGACGACGCGCCAGCCGCTGCGCGTGGTGATCGACAGTCATGTCGAGACGCCGCCGGGAGCGCGGGTGCTGCAGGGGGAGAAGGCGCTGGTGTTCGCCGCGGTGCAGGGGAAGTCCTTGCCGAACGCCGAGATCGTGGCGCTGCCCAATGCCGGCGGGAAGGTGGATTTGGCGAAGATGCTCGAGCAACTCGGCAAGCGAGGCATCAATGAGCTGCACGTCGAGGGCGGGTTCAAGCTGAATGGGTCCCTCGTGCGCGCGGGGCTGGTGGACGAGTTCCTCATCTACCTCAATCCCAGCTTGCTCGGGGACTCGGCGCAGGGCATGGTCAATCTGGCGGAAATGACTTCACTCGATCAGCGCGTCGGGTTGAAGATTCACTCGGTCGAACGGGTTGGGGAAGATTTGCGGATCATTGCGAGGTTCTGATGTTCACCGGCATCGTGCAGGCAGTCGGCAAGATCGTGAGCGTGAAGCCCTTCGTGGTGGATGCGGGGAAACTGCCTTTGAACGACGTCAGGAAAGGCGACTCGATCTGCGTGCAGGGCGCGTGCCTCACGGTGACGAAGAAGGGCGGCAAGCGGCTCTCGTTCGATGTTTCGCAGGAAACCCTGGAGTGCACGGCGGGGTTGGGCCGGCCGGGTGCGGTGAACCTGGAGAAGGCGCTGCGGTTGTCCGATCGTTTGGGCGGCCATTTGGTCAGCGGGCACGTGGACGGCGTGGGGCTGATGCTGCACGCCAGGGGCAGCGTCTACACCTTCCGCGCGCCGAAGGCAGTGGCCAAGTACGTCGCGCCCAAGGGCTCGATCTGCATCGACGGGGTCAGCCTGACGGTGAACCGCGTGCGCGGCGCAGAGTTCGACGTGTACCTGATTCCGCATACGTTGAAGGCGACGACGCTCGCGCGGCTGAAGCCGGGGAGCGAGGTGAACATGGAGGCGGATCTCGTCGCGCGGTACGTGGAAGGGTTTTCGAGGACTAACTGAATGTTCAAGGATCAGTGCTGGTGGATCACGGGCGCTTCTTCCGGCATCGGCGAGGCGATCGCGCGGGCGCTTGCCGGCAAAGGCGCGAGCGTCATCCTCTCCGGGCGCAACGTCGCCGCGCTCGAAGCGGTGGCGAAGGATTGCGCGCATGCGCTCGTGCTGCCGTTCGAGGCGACCGATTTTCCGGGCATCCCGGAGATCGCTGAGCGCGCCTGGGCCTGGAAGGGCCGCGTCGACGGGCTGGTGAACAACGCCGGCATTTCGCAGCGCTCGCTCGCGGTGGACACGCAGTTCCCGGTCTACGACCGGATGATCGCGGTCGACCTGCTCGGCCCGATCGCGCTCACCCAGGCGCTGCTGCCGAGGATGGTGAAGGCCGGCGGCGGCCGAATCGTCGCCATCGCGAGCGTGGCGGGGCTGGTCGGCGCGCCGCTGCGCTCGGCCTACTGCGCGGCGAAGCATGGGCTGGTCGGCTACCACGACGCGGTGCGCGCCGAGAACGAGCACCTGGGCATCCAGGTGCACGTGATCGCGCCCGGGTCCGTGCGCACCAATGTGTCGAGAAATGCGCTCAACGGCGACGGTTCGCGGCGCGGGGTGAGCGACTCGGTGATCGACAACGGCCTGCCGCCGGAGGAAGCCGCGCGGGCGATCCTGGAGGCGGTGGAGCAGGGCAAGCGCGAGCTGGTGCTGGCGACGGGGATGGAGCGCGAGATCGTCGAGCTGCGCCGCACGGACCCGGAGGCGCTGTTCGAGCGCATGTCGGCGATGGTGCGCGAGGGCTACGCCAAGCGCATGGCCGCCGACAAGCAGCGGTAACAACTCGAAGTTACGTGGTCGCAATAGCCTCGATCTCGACTCGCGCTCCCGCAATCAGGCCACCCGCCTGAAACGTTGTTCGCGCCGGTGGATCCTTGCGAAAGTACTCGCTGAAGACCGCATTCATTTCCATGAGCTCCCCGAGGTCGGCCATGTAGATGGTGACCTTGGCCACCTTTCCCAGCGAAGAGCCGGCCGCTTCCAGAATCGCCTTGAGGTTTTCGCATACCTGCCGCGTCTCGGCCTTGATACCGCCATCGGCGAGGCGCCCGGTTTTCGGGTCCATCCCGAGTTGGCCCGAGGCGAAGACCCATTCACCCACCTTGATTGCTTGTGAGAGCGGGACCCTCGCCGGCGGCACCTTCTCCGAGTGCACTACGTGTCGGTGCATGATTGTTGCCTCCGGAGGACGAAGGCGGCAGGCTGCTCGCGGCGCAATAGCTTGCCTTACGGGGCAGGCACGGTGATGACCGTGTTCGCCATCGTGATCCCAGCACTCGAGAACGCTCTGCCATCCAGCGTCGTGATATCGACGTTGCCGGCGGTGGAGAAGGTGATGGCGGCATCGGCGATGATGGTTCCGACCATGGTTCCGCCTCCGACCGCATTGATCGTCGCCGCGCTGCTGACGCGCCAGAAGACGTTCTTGGCCTGGGCGCCATTGATCAGAATTACGCTGCGCGGCGCCGTGTCACCCACGGTGAGTGTTGTCGCGGCCTGGAAGACCCAAAATGCGTTCGCATCGTCCTGTGCGTCGAGCGTAAGGTCCGCTCCGGTGATCTGGAACGCGCCCCCCGCATAGACGCCAGGAATGAGGGTCCGCCCACCCAACGCTTCGCCTGGATCTGTCGCTCCTGTCATTGCATCCAATTGGTCTGCGGCCCCTGCCAGGTCGGCTGCGGCCGCGGTAAAGAACGCCCCTGTCTCGGCCGTTCCTTCATGAGCACACTCGGCCGTCGGGTTGGGCGTGCTGGAATAGATCCGACCGGTAACCTCTCCGATATTCAACGTCGTTTCCGTATACGTACAGCCGGTTGCCCCGGACGGAGCCGTCGGAGCTATCGGAGCCGTATAGGCTATCGAGAGATCGTGGAATCCGGTGATGTCGGTAGAGGACGCAAAGCTCCCGAGGTCCCCATTGACCACGGTTGCAGTGCCCTGGTTGGTGATCCCAGTGCCGCTACCCGCGCCGAACGTCGCGGCCGCTCCAAGGGCTACTGCCGCTGCCGTACAAGTCCCGGTGGTGAAGGTCCATACCTTGTCAGTGCTCAGGGCATTGCTTGCGACGTCCTTGGCTCCGCTCGCACCGCCGCTGATCGTGGCCGTGTACTCGGTGTCCGCCGCGAGATCGGCCGTCGGCGTGAAGGTGGCGATGTTGCGCGCCGCGCTATGCGTCACGCTGCCGTCCACCGCAGTAGTCGTGAGGACGTTCACTACCGAAAATGTTGCTGTGGTGAGTGTCGATGCGTTCATCGCCTCGCTGAAGGTCGCGTTGACAGTCTGGTTGACACACACACCTGTCGCAAAGTCAGCCGGGTTTGTGGACGCGACCGTGGGCGCGGTGGTGTCGACCGTGGGCGCGGTGTCGACCGGGGGCGCGGTGGTGTGCGGTGAGACAGTCGGTGCCTCATCTCCGCCGCCACCTCCGCATCCGGCCACAAGTGCGGTCAGCGCGATGGCAAGGAACCACATTGGCCGCTTGCAGTTGCTCTCGACACTGGTCATTTGATGTTCCTCTGTTCGCTGCGTCGAATTGCAGTCGCAGCCAAAAGCCGAATGGGCTGGACAACGACAAGCAATCCCGCTCTCACGCGGGAAGTTTCCACCACCGCTGGCGTTTGGTCAGTTCGCTACCGAACACGCGGTACGCCTCGGCGAGCGATCGCGCGACGAGGCGGCGACCAACGCGAGGCACATCACGGCAGTTGAGTGCAACAGGTCGCCGGAAGACATGGCGGTACGGCGGTCATCCCGAGCGGCGGCGCGAACGTTGAAAGAGGATTCCGCTGCCGCTGCCTTTCGCGCCTCGCTACGCGATGACAGGCGCCAGGTGGAGCATCACCGCCGCTTCAGCACCACCGCCAGCTCGGCCAACCCGGTGCAACCGGTCGGCGTACTCGCGCCACTTATCCGGATACAGCGCACACAAGCAGGTCTGTTCATACACCGCATCGAACGCACGATCCGGCTCCCACGCCAGCACATCGGCCTGCACCAAAGTCGCATCGACGCCCGCCCTCTCCAGGTTCCGATGCGTACGTGAAATCGCCTCGTCGGCGTAGTCGAGCCCCGTCACCTCGAATCCCGCCAGGGCCAGATCGACGACTTCGTACCCCGACCCGCACCCCGGCACGAGGATGCGGCAGGGTTTCAATAATCCGGCACGTAGCCACAAACCAAGCTGCGGGCTCGACGCGCCCCGATCCCAGGGCGTGTTGCCCGCGGCGAAGCGTTCTTCCCAGAACTCCTTCGTCGGTCCCGCCATGGCGCCAATCCTATATCCTCGGGCGCCTCATGCGGCCGCCGATCCACTTCGACCCGGCGCTCCCGGTCAGCCAGAAGCGGGAGGCGATCGCGCGCGCCATCGCCGCCAACCAGATCGTCATCGTCTGCGGCGAGACCGGCTCGGGCAAGACCACGCAGATCCCCAAGATCCTGCTCGAGATGGGGCGCGGGCAGGAAAAGCAGATCGGCCACACGCAGCCGCGGCGCATCGCCGCGCGCTCGGTGGCCGCGCGCATCGCGGAGGAGCTGAAGGTCGAGCTCGGCACGCTCGTCGGCTACAAGGTGCGCTTCACCGACAAGATCGGGCGCAGCACGCGCATCAAGCTGATGACGGACGGCATCCTGCTGGCCGAGACGCAGGGCGATCCCGAGCTCAGGGCCTACGACACGATCATCCTCGACGAGGCGCATGAGCGCAGCCTCAACATCGATTTCCTGATGGGTTACCTGAAGCGGCTGTTGCCCAGGCGAGCGGACTTGAAGGTCGTGATCACTTCCGCGACCATCGACGCCGAGCGCTTCTCGAAGCATTTCGACGGCGCGCCGGTGATCGAGGTGTCCGGTCGCCTCTACCCGGTGGAAATCCGCTACCGGCCCGTGGGCGGCGACGAGGAGGACACGACGAGGGACGAGGAGGAGCAGGCGCTCGGCGACGCAGTAGAAGAATTGTTCAGAGAAGGCCCGGGCGATGTACTGATGTTCCTGCCCGGCGAGCGCGAGATCCGCGACGCGGCGGCGATTCTCGCGAAGCGCAACTTGAAGGGCGCGGAGATCCTGCCCCTCTTCGGGCGCCTGTCGGCGGCCGAGCAGGACCGCGTGTTCCACCCGAAAGGCGCGCGGCGCGTGGTGCTCGCCACCAACGTCGCCGAGACCTCGCTCACCGTGCCGCGCATCCGCTACGTGGTGGACGCGGGACAGGCGCGCGTCAAGCGC
>DASTTD010000386.1:0-12261 GCA_035760325.1 Gemmatimonadaceae bacterium | reverse complement strand
TTGAACTGCTGCCCGGTTCCGATGATCCCGACACGGAGGGCGCTGATCGTAAGCTCGGGGCCCTTCGTCACATCGGCGGCATTGTTGAATCGTACGCTGCTGCCGTCGACGAACGTGACTCCGCCCGCGCCGATCACGGTGCCGATGTCCTTCTTCACGATCAATGCGGTGTTCTCGTCTATCCCCAGTCCCATCAACGCCGGAAACTCCGCGATCGCCACGAACAGCCGGTAGAGCCGGCGCCGCTGGGTGAAGTGGGTGTCCACCAGCGCGTGAAAGCCGAGCAGGCCGAGACCGGGGCCGATGTACTGCTCGACGAGCTTTCCTTCGTCGTCGACTTCGTTTCCCGCCAGCGTCGTTTTCGTGAGAGCGGCGGCACCCGCGCTCGTGCCGCAGATGATCGCGCCATCGATGAAAGCCTCCCTGATGGCCGCTTCGAGCGGTGTTCCCGAAAGCGCTGACACCAGCTTCACCTGATCTCCGCCGCCGAGGAAGATTCCTCTGGCGTTACGAAAAAGCTCCACCAGTGCCGGATCGTGCGCCTCCTCGCGAGTCTCGACGATGGGGATGTTGCATGTCGGCGCTCCTGCTTCGGCCAGGTCGGCAAGCCATCGATCGCGGGAGGGTCTGACCTCGCTCGAAGCAGTGGTCAGCCCGACGATTGCCGCGCCTTCCCGTCCGCCACACATGTCGACGAAGGACCCGAGAGCTGAGCCCGTCACGGTCGTTCCGCCCCCGACGAGGATGAGAGTGCCGGCGGCATCCCGAAGACGTCGCTTCGAGGCGCGGTCGCCTGTAGCCGGCGGAGTTGCGCTAATCAGCCGCTCCCGGCTGCGACGCGGTCCCGGCAACGGCTGCGGTCCCTGCCGGCTGCAGCTCGTTCAGCGTGAAGGCAGCGAGCGTTGCCGCAACCTGTGCCTCGACCGGCGCGTTATCGTGAAGCCACCCCGCCTCGATACACGAATCGTACTGCTCGATCACAATCCGCCGTCCCTCGACGGTCGCGGACGCGCGCGCGACTTTCTTGTCCTTGCGTGTCACGTCGTTATCCGGCGCGAAAATGGCGACCCTGCAGCCGGCATCGCGCACGTAGTCCTGAATGTCCCACTCCCTGGCCGGAACGATCACGATGCCGCGGTCCGGAACGGCGTCGGCGAGAATCGATACGAGCCGCCGCGCCCGCTCCCGCTCGCGGTAACGGTCCGGTACATCGTTGAGATCCGAATCGAGAATGATCGCGATGTCGGATCGTGAATACGGCAGACCGGCCTGCAACAGGTAGGACGGCGCCACATCCACGATGAGATCGTCCGATCCGCCGAATCCAAGCCGGGTCAGCTCGTCTCTGGTCGCGGCACGGTTGGATCCTCCGGTCACTCCGCACAGCACATGCTGCAGCAATGGAGGGACACCCGGAGTTTTCGCGAGCGCCGCCAGCTCCGCCACTCCGTGCTCAACGGAAGTCAACGTCCCCGCGAACGCGCTCTGCACAGTACCGAGAGCGAGCGCCGCGGAGCGAAGACCAACCGCTTCGTGCAGGTGCTCGAATACGAGAGTGTATTCTCCGGGCTCGTCACCGCCGCGGGTTCTGCCATAGCCGACGTCGTGGCCGATCATCCCCTGAAGCTCGAGCGCGACGTGCTCGACAATGTGCGGGAGATACGTTCCGCGCTTGAGCCTGATGATGAAACCGCCCGGCTCGCCGATGCTGCAGCGGTGGTCGCGGAGGCCGGGCATCACTTCGACGAGCGCCGAGGTGACATTCGGGACATCGGCCGAAGAAATGTCCTCGTATGCCCCGACGGTCAGGTCCATCCGGGTTATGGCCAGCCTCGACCAGTAGTTCGCTCCGCGCGTGGCGTGGAGGGTGGTCATCCGGACTTCGGAGAACGGGTCCGGCCTTTCGTTCCGCACTATCTCACACCGTCGACCGAATGCCTGCGTATCAGGTCGAGACTCGCGCCGACGTCGTCCGCGAGGATCACGACCAGATCGTTCTCCTGCATCCGATCGATCGCCCTGGCGATCGCGTCCTGCTCGTCGTAGATGATTTCGTACTGCTGCTCGCCCAGTCCGCCTTCGCGCAGGCCTTCGATGATGAGATTGGAGATGCGTCCGGGCTCCCGGCCCCGCCGGAAGGTGTCTTCCTTCACGATGACATGATCCAGGCACGCGGCGAGACGTCCGATGATACGAAGATCTTCGTCGCGCCGGTCGCCCGGCGCCGTGACGACGCCGATGCGACGATTCGCGTCGAGATTCCGGACGAAGTCCATCAGTCCGGCGATCGCGGCGGCATTGTGCGCATAGTCGACCATCACTCTGCCCTTTGTCACCCGCATCAGGTTGAGACGGCCGGGGGTGAGCGAGGGAGATGGAAAGAACGACAGCAGACCGGCACGGATATCGTCGTAGCGCATCCCCTGCACGTACGCGGTCGCGATCGCGGCCAGAATGTTCTCCCGCTGGAACCGGGCGCCGCCGCCGAGCATCAGCGGTACTTCCCTGACCGGAGCGATCGGAATCTTGAGGCGGCCCCGTCTGATGACGAAGGTATCGTTCTCTATCCGCGCGCCGATCCCGTTGCGCAGCAAATGAGCTTCGAACTCCTCGCTCTCTCCTTCGGGCTTCGTCGAAAACAGCACGATGTCTCCCGGCGAGCGGTCCCTCATCGCATAGACGAGAGGATCGTCCGCGTTCAGCACGGCGTGTCCTTCGCGCTTCACCACCGCCGCAACGACGCCCTTCACATCCGCCAGCTGTTCGACGGTGTTGATCCCGCGAAGCCCGAGGTGATCGGCGCTCACGTTCAGGACGACTCCGACATCGCACTCATCGAACCCGAGACCGGCCCTGAGCAGGCCACCGCGCGCGGTCTCGAGCACCGCGATATCAACGGTTGGATTCGAGAGGATGATGTTCGCCGAGAAGGGACCGGTCATGTCCCCCTCCGACACCATTCTGTTCTGGAGATAGGTGCCGTCCGTGGTCGTGAATCCGACGACCTTTTCGCCGAGACGGAAGAGGTGGGCGATCAGCCGCGTAGTGGTGGTCTTGCCGTTGGTGCCCGTCACCGCGATCACCGGGATCGTGTACTGCGCTCCGGGTGGATAGAGCATGTCGATGATCGGCGCTCCGACGTTCCGCGGCCTGCCTTCGGTGGGATGCGTGTGCATCCGGATTCCGGGGCCGGCATTCACTTCGATGATCACCGCGCCGTTCTCGCGGAAGGGCAGCGAGATGTCCTCGGTGAGGACATCTATACCCGCGATATCGAGTCCGATGATCCCGGCAGCCATCTCGCACGCGGTGATGTTGTCGGGATGCATCTCCTCGGTGCGGTCGATGGCTGTTCCGCCGGTGGAAAGGTTGGCGGTCGCGCGGAGGCAAACCACCCGACCGCGTTCCGGCACCGAGTCGAGCGTGAGATTGTGCGTGGCAAGGTAGCGCGCCGTCTTCTCATCGTTCGGAAGCTTGGTCAGAGTCTTCGAATGACCGACGCCGCGGCGGGGATCGCGGTTCTCGACCTCTATCAATCGTGCGATCGTGCTCGTTCCATCACCGACGACGTGCGCGGGAACACGCTCGGCGCAGGCTACCACCTTTCCGTTCACCACCAGCACGCGATGGTCGCGGCCACGCGCAAACTGCTCGACGACGATCCGGTTTCCGAACTGCCGCGCATCGTCCCACGCTGATTCGAGCGCGTCAGTCGAATCCAGGCGCGTGGAGATCCCGCGTCCGTGACTCGCGTCGAGTGGCTTGAGGATCACGGGGAAGCCGATCTCCGCCACGATGTCGCGGGCGTGCTCGAGCGACCGCGCGACATCTCCCTTTGGCACCGGCAAGCCAATGTTTCCGAGAACTCGCTTGGTATCGTCCTTGTCCTGGGCAATCTCGACGGCGATCGCGCTCGTGTAATCGGAAAGCGTGGCCTGGATCCGCTTGAGATTCTTGCCGAGTCCGAGCTGCACCAGCGAGTAGTTGTTGAGACGGCGGACAGGAATTCCGCGCCGCTTCGCCTCCTCTACGACGGCCGCCGTCGATGGCCCCAGCCGTACGGACTCGTAGAGCGACAGCAGATCGTCGACGATGCGGGGAACATCGATCTCGGTACCGGCGATGCACGCCCGGACGATCTTTACGGCGTCGCGCATGCTCTGCAGCCCGACCTCTTCCTCTTCGTACGCGACGATCACCCACCACGTCTCGGGGTCCCCTGACGGGACGACGCGGCCGAAGCTTACGTCGGTGCCCGACAGTGACTGGAGCTCGAGCGCAACGTGCTCGAGGATATGCGGGAAGTGGGTGCCTTCCTTGAGCCGCTCGACAAAGCCTCCGGGCTCCTGGCGGGTGCAGCAATGCTCGGCGAGCGAGGGAATCGCCTCGGTGAGACGCTCGAAGAATCCCGGTACGTCGGCTGACTTGACGTGCTCGAGATTGCCGAGCTGGACGTCACACGCAATGACAGGCGCGAGCCGCCAGTAGTTGGGACCGCGCAGAGCTCGAATGCGGGATACCTGGAGCTCGTCCGCGTCGATCAGTGGTTCGGCTAAAGTGCTCATTCGTCTGGAATTCGGGAGCCCCAAAAGAGCAACAGGCGGGCCACCTGTCGTGTCGCGCTCGCTCTACTCCGCGTCCATGAACGGATAGCGGTAATCGAGTGGAGGAGAGAACGTTTCCTTGATGGTCCGCGGGCTTATCCACCGCACGAGATTGAGCTTCGAGCCCGCTTTGTCATTGGTTCCGGACGCTCGGGCTCCGCCGAAAGGCTGTTGTCCCACGACGGCACCGGTTGGCTTGTCGTTGATGTAGAAATTTCCGGCGGCGTTGCGCAGCAGCAGCGAGGCGTGTCTGATCGCCTGCCGGTCGCGGCTGAAGACCGCTCCGGTGAGCGCATAGGGCGAAGTCTCGTCGATGACCTCGAGCGTTTCCTCCCACCTCGCATCCGGATAGACGTGCGCGGTCACGACGGGTCCGAAGATCTCCTCGCAGAGAAGCTTGTATCCTGGATCCTTCGTCTCGATGAGCGTGGGCTCGATGAAATACCCGTCCTCGCCGCGTGCGACGCCGCCGGAAATAATGGTGGCGTTCGCGCGGCCGTGGTCGAGGAACTCCCCGATTTTCGTGAAGGCTTTCCTGTCGATGACGGCGCCCATGAAATTCCGGAAATCCGCCACGTCGCCCATCTTCAGCTCCTTCATGATCGCCACGGTGCGATCCCGTACTTCCGGCCAGATCGACTGCGGAACGTAGATTCTGCTGACGGCCGAGCACTTCTGTCCCTGGTACTCGAAGCCTCCGCGGGCGATCGCAACGGACAACGCGACGGGATCCGCTGACGCATGCGCGACGATGAAGTCCTTCCCGCCGGTCTCGCCGACGATGCGCGGGTACGATTTGTAGCGCGACATGCTGGCGCCGATCGTCTTCCACATGCTGTTGAATACGGCGGTGCTTCCGGTAAAGTGCACGCCGGCGAGATCGCGGTGGGCGAGGAGCTTGTCGGAGATCAGGGCCGCGTCGCCGGGGACGAAGTTGATGACGCCGGGCGGCAGTCCCGCTTCTTCCAGCAGCCTCATGATGTAGTACGCGCTCAGCATCGAGCTCGACGCCGGCTTCCAGATCACGGTGTTCCCCATCAGGGCCGGGGCGGTCGGAAGATTTCCCGCGATCGACGTGAAGTTGAACGGAGTCACCGCATAGACGAATCCCTCGAGCGGCCGGTAGTCGAGCTGGTTCCACATTGTCCGGTCGCTCAACGGCTGTTCGTCGTAGAGGTCCTGCGCGTAGAACGGATTGAAGCGCCAGAAGTCGATAAGCTCGCAGGCGGCGTCGATCTCCGCCTGGAACGCCGTCTTCGATTGGCCCAGCATCGTCGCCGCGTTGAGCGTTGCCCTCCAAGTCGTCGCCAGCAGCTCGGCGGCCTTCAGAAACACGGCGGCGCGGTCTTCCCATGACCAGCTGGCCCAGTCCTTCGCCGCGTCGAGAGCGGAAGTGATCGCCTGATCGACGTTGGAGGGACCGGCCCGATGCCAGTCGCCCAGAACATGGCGGTGGTCATGCGGCATCACGGCCTGAGCGAGGTCGCCTGTCCGGACTTCCTTGCCGCCGATGATGAGTGGAATATCCACGCGCTCGCCGGACATTGACCCGAGCCTGCTCTTCAGGGCCGCGCGTTCCGGCGAGCCGGGAGCGTACGCCCTGACCGGCTCGTTGACTGGAGGCGGCACCCTCCGGTTTCCGTTGAAAGCGGACGTCGGCCGGGGTTCCGGCGTGGATTTGGACGCCGACGGCGCAGGGGCCTGCTCGCGTTTCTCAGCCGGAGCAGACTTGGCGGTTGGACGAACGGCTGAGGCGGACATTCTCGATCCTGGAAGTGTGGGAGGCGGTGCATTGAAAGATATAGTCCACGTGGTCCGAACGAACCCTCGTGACCTTTTCTCGCGGGGCTTCGGAGGCTAGAGTGCCGTCATGAGAGAACAGCTTTGGATCGTCGCCGTCGCGGCAAGCCTGACCGGAGGATGCGCGGAACAACCGGTCGAGTGGGGAGGGATTTTCTACCGCCCCTCTGCCCTCGGCGATCCTCATACCCGAAGCTCGATCATGAGCGCGAATCTGGTGGAGACTCACCCGGGTCTGAACACCTGCATCAGATCGATTCAGGCGGCGGGCGACAGTCTCGATCTTTTCAGGGTGTGGTGGAGCTCGCGGGAGGACAGCAGTGTGGTGCTCTCTCTCCAGCGCTCAGGCGACCGGGGCCGCACGTGGCGTCCTACAACGGTGATCGACTCGACGGACCGCGGCAGATTAGGGTGCGACCGTCCACCTCCCGCCACGTTCTTCGACTCCGGGAGCGGCTTTCTCTACGTCGTCTACTTCATCGAGCCGCCGACAGGACCCGGGGTGTTCTTTGCACACTCGATGGACAGAGCAGAGATGTTTCACGCGCCGGTACCGGTCGTGTACGGCCGACGCCCATCCGCGGCGGGGGTAGCGGGACGTGGCGACAGTGTGGTCGTGGTCTTCGAGGATCCCAACTCCGCGCAGTCGCGCGTAGGGTACGCGCTCTCTCACACGAGCGGGCACATCTTCGAGAGACGCGGGCAGGTCACACCGGACGAAGAAATCGCGACCGCGCCCTGGGTAGCGCTCAAGGGAAGCAGGATCATCGTCAGCTGGAAGAGCGGCGACTTTGCATCGCTTGCCGCGTCGGGCGGCTTCGGTAATCGCCCTGCGCGGGGGAGCGACCGGGTGGGCGTCCGGAGTGGAGTGTGGAAATAAGTCAGATCCATTTTTCATGGGAGGTTCGTTCGGTGCGAATCACTGGTTTCGTCGTCGTCGTCGCGCTTGCATCTCTCACCGCTTGCCAGGGCTGGCGTCAGGTCGAGCGGCCCCGGCCGGGCGCGCCGCTCGAAGGCAGTCCCGAAGTCGTCAGAGTTACCCGGACGATGGGATGCGGCCCCGCTCCATCACGCTCCTGCGTGGAGAGACGCGGCACGATCACTCTCTACAATCCTCGCGTGGAAGGCGACAGCCTGATCGGGTACTATGATCCCGCCGGTCGCGAGCGTGTAGGCGTCCCCATAGGCGATATCACGAATGTCGAAGCCCGGAAGGTGGATAAGCTTCGCACGACTGGAGCGGCAGTGGGTGGGACACTGGTCGCGGCCGTAGTTCTGACCGCGCTTGCCCTGATCGCGGTTCTCGCTTCGCAGTATTAGGCTCCGCTCTCGGTTCCTAGTGAGCGGGACTTCGGGAGTCGTGCAGGTGCGCGGTGATTTGTTTGGAGATCAGACTCCACTGCTCGGGACGCAACAGCTTTCCGGCGGCCTGCACAGCCCGGTCCGAATTGGCTGAAGCTTCCCTCAGCATCATGGCGACGGTGCCGGTCACTTCCCCTGAAGCCCCGTTTTCGTTCGCCTTCGCGATCAACGTGTGAACGCGGCGGAAAAGCACGGAGTTTCGCGCCTGAAGCGAATCCGCTATTTCGCCCAAGCCGACGATCTGCACCGCGCTCAGGCGGAGCACTTCCTTGCGTGCGAGCATCTCGGCTACGGGATTCAGAACGGCTGACTCTCCCGGTGTCTCGTCTTTGCCCTTGTGCTCGACCACGGCGAAGGGGTCACCCGTTACCTCCACCATCGAGAGGGCGACGGGGGAGGCTGTGAACTGGAGGTCGGCAACGAACACCTCGTCCCGGGTCGACCCGCGCTGTATCGTGCGCTGCACCGGAGCGAATCCCATTCTGCGGGCAGTCACTCGATAGCGGGGTGCGTGCTCCGGGAAAGCGATGCGGTAACGCCCCGCCGAGTCGGTGAGCTGTGTGCGGGCGAGACGCGATGCGAGGGAAACGACTTCGATTTGCGCATCAGCGACCGGGCGGCCGCCGAGATCGGTGACGCGGCCGGCGAGAACGTCGGTCGCGGTCTGCGCAACGACCAGGGCAGGGACGCCCAGCACGCTCGTAACGAGGGTGAAGAAGCTTTTCATGTGGCTATCGTAAGACACTTCGAATTATCAGCAGATGCACACGGGGGAGCAACACTCGCTCGCTCTCGCGGAAGTCGGGTAGACTATTTGCAATCCCTCGCGCCATGCCGCGTTTCCTCGGTGCTCATACGATCGACAATGGCGGGATCCACATGGCCGTACTGCGGGCCGGCGGTGCCGGGATGACCGCGCTGCAGGTCTTCACCGCCATCCCCCGCTTCTATGGAGACAAGTCGACAATCAAACCGGAACGGGTCGCACGCTTCAAGACGGCCCTGGCTAAGACCGAAATCAAGCCCGCGAACGTGATCGTTCATGCGGCGTATGTGCTCAGCGTCGCCACCCCCGACGACGAGAAATGGGAGCGGGCGAGCGCCGGACTGACGAAGGAGATGGAGCGCTCGAGCGCGCTCGGCGTCGGCGCTGTCTGCTTTCATCCCGGCTCGGCGGGAACAGGGGACCGGTCTACCTCGGCGAAGCGGATAGCGAAGGCCATCGTCAAGGCTCTCCAGTCGATCGATTCCGACACGCGGCTGCTGGTTGAAAACACCGCCGGCGCGGGGAAGACCATGGGGAAAACGGCTCAGGAAGTCGGAGAGATTCTCTCCCACGTACCGAAGTCCCTGAGACCCCGCACGGGCTACGGTCTCGATACGTGCCACCTCTTTTCCTCGGGGTATGACATCACCAGATCGAAGGAGGACTTCACCGCCGTGCTGGACGAATTCGAGAGCGAGACGGGAGAGCCGCCCTCCTTCTTTCACCTCAACGACAGCGCGACCGAGCTCGGCTCGAACCGGGACCGCCACGTTCTCATCGGCGAGGGCCACATCGGAAAGCAGCCCTTTGAGTGGCTGATGGAGGATCGCCGCAGCGAGGGGATTCCGCTGATCCTGGAGACGCCACAGCAGAACTACGACATCGCCGATGACGACGCGTCTCCGGACCCCTACGACGTCAGAATGATGAAGCTTCTCCTCTAGGAATCGGCGTTTTCCATAGGGAAAATCTTCGCGTTCCCTATTGCGTTCGCCCTACGGCACTATACTTTGCTCCGCTGACGGACCGCGTTTCACACTGTAGCACATCGCATCCGATCACCAACCAGGAGACAAGATGGCAACAAGGAAGAAGAGCGGAGGCAGGAAGTCGTCACGTAAGTCTTCGTCCCGGAAATCCTCTTCTCGCAAGTCCGGCCGTAAAGCGGCGAAGAAGGGTGGACGTAAGAGCAGCCGCCGCAAATCGTCATCGGGCAAGAAGCGCACGCCCAACGCGGCATTCATGAAGCCCATGCAGCCGAGTAGCGATCTCGCCAGCGTCGTCGGCTCAGGCGCGATGCCACGGACCGAAGTAACCAAGAAACTCTGGCAGTACATCAAGCGTAAGGGGCTTCAGGATTCGAAGAACCGCCGCATGATCAACGCCGACGAGAACCTCCGTCCGATCTTCGGCGGCTCGAGGCAAGTCTCCATGTTCGAGATGACCAGACTCGTGAACAAGCACCTCCGCAATACATAGGCTTCTTGCCAGCATCGTCCAACAAGGGGCGCGCTGAAAAGGCGCGCCCCTTGGCGCACCGGTCCCACTCGCGCACCGCGTGGGAAAACGTGAAGTCGATTCTCGGCGCGCTCGCGATCTTTCTCTTTCTGCGGACGTTCCTGATCGAGGCGTACCGCATTCCCTCCGGGAGCATGATCCCATCGCTGCTGGTCGGTGACTGGCTGTTCGTGAACAAGCTGGTTTACGGTCCGCACATACCCTTCACCGACATCAATCTTCCCGGCTACCGGGACCCGCAGCGCGGTGATGTCGTGGTCTTCGTGTCGCCGCCCCAGCCCGACGAAGAGGCGCGCGGGGCCGATCCTACGCCGACACTGGTGAAGCGCGTCGTGGGAGCGCCGGGCGACACGGTCTACATGCGAAAGGGCGTTCTCTACCTCAACGGCATCACGCCGCGCCAGGGCTTCGGCGCGGGCGGGTACTCCGAGGCGGTCGCCAATTCCGTCGACCCTCTGTTCGATTGGCAGAAGAGCGTGGCGCTGAAATCCTCACGCTTCGGTCCTGCTCCGGCCCAGCCCACGCACGACGACTGGGGGCCGATCGTCGTTCCGCTCCAGCGGCTCTTCATGATGGGAGACAGCCGCTACAACTCGAAGGACAGCCGCTACTGGGGATTCGTACCGCGGGAAAACGTGCGCGGGCGGCCGCTGTTCGTGTATTACTCCTACAACGCGGACGACAGCGATCGTCCGGTGCCGTGGTTGACCGATATCCGCTGGGGACGCATTGGGCACTGGATCAAGTAGGTCGGCTGTGTCGTTCTCCGTTGATCTTCCCTGAAGTTGAGCGTTCTTCCCGTCGGGCCTCGACACTAGCCCTACTTAATGTCTATGGACGGTTCCGCGCCGATGGTTACATTGGGGTTTCATGAAGCCCCGTCGCGCCGAGCACAGGCGCCGGCCTTTCACTCCGAGCGAGTGGGATTTCGAAGAGCCCGCGTCCTTCACCCGGATAGCGCGATCACCGGTGGAGCTGGCCCTGTTGACGGGCGTGGTGATGCGCATTTTCCGCGCGTTCGTTCTCACCCAGGGAACGGCGTCCAGCGCCTATCTGGGTGCGGCGCTCGTGCTCGGCACGCTCTTCCTGCTCGGCATGGCGACGCTTCACCTCGGGAGATTTCCGGTGCGCGAGTGGCCGTATCGCGCTCCCCTTTTCGCGATATTCGAGACCACCGGCGAGATGGCAATGAGCCTGGTGCTGATCGCGCTGCACCGCGAGCCGTGGGGAACCGCGCGCGCCGAATTCTCCGATTGGCAGCCGATGGCGACCGGAGTCCTGTTCTGGAGACTCCTGGCCGTTTGCGTTTGGGCGCTGTTGCTCGGTGCCACGGTTCAGTTCATCCGCGGACGAGTGCTGAAGGAGTCCGTCAAGGAAGCGGAGCCGCAGACTCTGCCCGGGGGCCAGCCGTTCATCGAGCGTCGCCAGCGCGACGAATTCAAGCGGTGACCGGTTATACTTCGGGTAGCGGTACAACCGACTCCACATGAGGTAACAGAGATGTACGATGAGAGATATGTAACGCCGATGCGCGCGGAGCTCACGCAGCTCGGAGTGCAGGAGATGCGCACGGCGGCAGAGGTGGACGCCAGGCTGAAGAATTCACGGGGCACGACGCTCGTCGTCGTGAACTCGGTGTGCGGCTGCGCCGCGCGCAATGCGCGGCCGGCAGTGGCGAAGGCGATCCAGGGTGACGCCAGGCCAGACACGCTGACGACGGTTTTCGCGGGACAGGATATCGAAGCGGTGCAGAGAGCGCGCGGCTATTTCACCGGATACGCGCCGAGCTCACCACAGATCGCGCTGCTGAAGGACGGCAAGGTGGTGTTCATGCTGGAGCGGCATCAGATCGAGGGTCGCTCCGCCGACGATATCGCGGCGGATCTTACCCGCGCGTTCGACAAGTACTGCGAGGCGCGCACCGCGGCCTAGCTACTTCAGGATTGCCGCGCGCTTCTTCTTCAGTTCTGGATCTGGGCGCGGGAAGGTGGGAGTGAGCCCTCTTCGGCGGCAACGCTCGCTCGGGCGGAGCCCCAAAGCGCGCGACCGCCCGCTCCGCGGGGAGTCGCTGGGTCTCCTGGTCGCTCGCTAAGGCCGCCTGCGAGGGCTCACTCCCCACCTTCCCTCTGACCACTCGGTCAACGGAGAAGGACGCGCAGGTCCAACCTGGTGCTCTGTACCGCGATGCGCTCACGCACATCCCACTGCACG
>DASTTD010000385.1:0-4669 GCA_035760325.1 Gemmatimonadaceae bacterium | reverse complement strand
TCGACGGAAAATGCGCAGGTGGCGGCAGGGAGGAAACTGATCGAGGGGAGCACCTGCCTCTCCTGCCACCAGGTCAACAGGACATCGATCGGTCCGTCGTACATGGCAGTCGCGCGGAAGTATCAGAACGACAAGGCGGCGACCGCGCGTCTCGTCCGGAAGATCCGCGAAGGGGGATCCGGAGTGTGGGGCCAGGTGACGATGCCCGGGCATCCGCAGATTACCGAGGCGCAGGCCTCCGCGATGGTCGCCTACATCCTGAGCCTTTCCAAGCGGCCGGCCAGGACGCCGTCACTTCCTGACCGAGGCGCATACGTTCCTCCCGCCGGATCGGCTGATGCGCCCAAAGGGGTAGTGATCCTGCGAGCAGCGTACACCGACCGCGGCGCGAACGGGATGCCGGCGATCACGAAGGACACCACGGTCGTGCTGCGCTCTCCGAGTGTGACCGTCGCGAGCGGGGAGCTGTCGAGGGAATGTCGAAGCAGAGCGTGCCGGAGCTGCCGGTCGAGATCACCGTCGTGAATCGGCCGGGCGCATCCGTCGCGCTGAAGCAGATCGATCTTACCGGTGTCGAGGCGGTGACTTTCGCGGCGGTAGCGCCGGCGCGGCACAAGGCGAAGGGCGGAAAGATCGAGGTCCGTCTCGATTCTCCGACTGGTGCGTTGTTAGGCGAGACCGAGCTGATTCGTCCGACGACTGATTCGACCGCGCCTCCGGCACGGCTTCGCACATCGCTCCAGCCGACGTCGGGAATTCACGACGTCTATCTGGTCTTCAGGAATCCTGATGCAAAGGGGGACGGATTTCTGTTCGGCCTGTTGACGGCGACATTCGAGAACGCGCGGCGGTCGGCCGGAGCTGCGTATCGGTCACGCTAGGCAAGCGCATCACGGCGTCACCCCCGTTCCAGCAAAGCTTTCAGCGTCTTCAGGTCGTTCTCGACCGCCGCCTTGTCCTCGATGAACCTGGCGTCGGACATCCCCGGCTGGCGGATCAGCGTAAACACGAACTCGCTTCCATCTCCATGGGGCACTACGCGCATCGGGTTGTGGATGGTGACACCCGAGTCCAGAGTGACGTCATGGTCCATGACGCCCAGAGAGTTTCGCTGTACGAATCTCACCCTGACCTGGCCAAACGGGGCGTCCGCAATCCAGTCATCGCCGTCTTTCCTGACCTCGGAGCGCGCCAGCCCCGCCGCCCAGCGCGGCAGGTTTTTCGGGTCGGAAGCGAACTCGTAGACTTCCGTTGGACCGCGAGCGATATAGATGCTGAGATGCTGGACGTCGCGCATGGCGTTTTCAGGTCTCAAGCCGTTCCTGTCCGAAGGGGTGAAATCGCATCTGTCACGTTCCCTGGCCGAGCCTGAGCCGACGCCGAAACGCGCGCCACGATACGAAGGCGATTCCTCCGGACACAAGGCCGAGAAGCGGATACAGCACGGCGCCGACCTGGACATAGACATGTCCGACAGAGGTTTCTCCATCCGGGGTGAGAAGGGCGTGATACACGAGCTGAACCCCGAAGTATGCAAAAAAAAGCGTCGCAGCCGCGGTGACGGCGGCCACAGCGAGCAAAGCGATCAAAATGACTGTGCGCATTACGGAAGTATGCAGCATTAGCCTCCGGGTATCACTCGGATTCCTTGCAGCGCGCCGCCCGCTCGACCGTTGATGTACCGCGCATCGCCGAAGAACACCGCGCTTCCTTCTGGTGTTTGCTCCGTGCGGACGAAAGGAAAGCGCGACCAGACCAGGTAGTCGCGAACGCGCGGGTCCAGCATCGCCCGGCGTACCTCGCTCGCGGTCCAGTCCCCACGCGGAATGGGATCGGGAAGAAATGTCGCCCGACCAGACGAAGCAAGCCAGCGGAAGGTACCCACCCTGTACGACTCCGCCGTCACCACGACGAGGCTCCCGCGGAAGGGCTGTGCGGGCGCTGGCTGGTACATCACTTCCTCGATGCCCGTGATCCCGGCGGCGTAGGCAGCTCGACTTGCTATCGGCTCCGCTAGCATGCTCGCGCCGATCATGGCGGCCACGTACGCTGCCGCGACGGCGCCAAAGATCTGCACACGCCGCCGCGTACGGCGCCAGGGAACGAGCGCGGCTATGAACATGAGCCACATCCACGGGTCGATGATGAACACTGCGTCGCCATAGAACCAGTCCCGGCTGAACGGCATCATCAGCCGGACGCCGTAGGTGTTGAGCCAGTCGAGCATCGGGTGGCTCACCACGCCGATGAACGCGATGAGCAATGTCGCGCCGGCCGTCACCGGTGCTCGCGATGCCGCGCGCGAACCGCGCCGCCTGACGAACCGGTCCCACGCCAGCATTACCGCGGTGAGCGCGAGCGGCAGCAGCACGAGGGCAACGGGGCCGTGCGTCCATCCGCGGCGCAGCGCGAGGCCGGCGTAGGAGCCCAGGAAGAGAACGAAGACATCGATGTCCGGCGCGTTGGCGGCGAGCATGAGTGTCGCTCCGGCGAGGGGCGTTGCGCCGCCGCGATCGAGGCCGGCACGCGCCAGCACGGCCCCGGCCATCGTGTGGGTAATGTTGTCCAAGGCTAAGGCCGGGTTGACTGCCGCCTGATCCAGTCCGGACGCAGCAGCCCATAGAGCACCGCATCCTGCAGCTCCCCATTCACGTGATAGCGCTCCCGCAGGTGGCCCTCGCGGTCGAAACCAAGTCGCTCCAGGGCGCGGATCGATCGTTCGTTGCGAGGGTCGACATCAGCTTCGATGCGGTGCAGATCGAGCTCGTCGAACGCAAAAGCGAGCAGGGCGGGAGCGCCTCGGGAAGCATAAGGAAGCGATGACGTCTGCGCCGACCGCGGATATTCGCGGAAGGTGTCAGCGCGGTGGCGCGTTGGAAGGATAGGGGCTGGTTATTGCCCACACGATCAGATAAAGGACAATGGCGGGGACAAAGCCCGTCATGACCGTGGCGAAGGCAGAGAACCAGCGCAGCATCGTAGGATTGACGTTGAGACGCTCGGCGAGCCCGCCGACTACCCCGGCGAAAACCCGATTGTCCCGCGATCGCCACAGGCGCGGCTGCACAGAGCCGCGCTGTGAGACGACGGGCCGCCGGTCAGGATCTTCGTGCATGCCGTGATCGATCATCGCGACGGGATCACATTTGCATGACGCCAGTACAAACGCCACGCATCTGGCTCCCTCTTCCAGATATTCGTAAAACGACGCTTGACTGACTGTCCGGCCACAAGACCAGCGCTCGGCGCGTCACTGACTGGTACTACGGTCTCAACGCCCATTATGACTGCAAAGTCGCCATCAAGTCGGGTGAATTCTATAGCGCGCTCGAAAGAAGAAAAGTTGATGATTCCACCCCGTACGAAGGTATCCAGGTTATTCCGTCGTCCGACCACTATCCGGTTATTGGGCGCGTTGACGGTAAATTGCTCGGACCACAGTCGCTCGAGTGCGGGGATGTCCCGGTTCAATGCTGCGATCCGCTCCTGATTGTCGAGTGCGCGCACGGTCTGTTCATCCGAGATACTAGTCTGACTGAGATTGGCGCCGCACGCAGTCACCGCTACACTCAAAAGAATAGAGCCCGCCCTTGTTGCATTCACGCCGCACCTCCGTCGGGGATCACCCAGTGAGCGTTCTTAGCTTCGTTTCAGTCGCCTAACGGACCGCGCTTAAGCTGCGGCGCGCTGACGAAAGATTCATTCCCTAAGCTACGCGCGCCGCCAGCTTCCAGCACTTGTTAGGCCCCATCATCCTGCGTGGGTCATGACGTTGATCACGATACCGTTAGGATCAGCCACGAAAAAGCGACGCACTCCCCAAGGCTCGGTGGTCAGGGGATAGACGATCTGAGCACCGGCCGCGACGGCCTTCGCGTGAGTCGCGTCAACGTTGGCGACCTCGATTGTAAGAGTTGGTTCCCGCTGCTGTGAAACGGGAGCGAGTCCTGAAAGGAGACTTATCTGGGCAGTCGGGTTACCCGGCGAGACCAATGTCATTATGCGACCAGCATTCATTGGCATGTCCATCGCTACCTGAAACCCCAAGACGCCGGTGTAGAACTGTCGGCTCTCGTCCAGCCGATCAGTTGCGATATCCGGCACCACTCTTCTGATAGTCATTGGTTGCTACCTTGCTCGAGACCAACCGAAAAGATCGGGGGCGCGATGATGCGGCTTAACGCTCAGCTGCGAGCGATTTACTGAAGAAGCAAACTGAATCCCGCATCGGCAAGAACATCGAGGATCGCTCAACCCAACGACTGACAAGCGCCCGTCTGCTGCAACGTTCGTTAGCTGGCTTTTTGAAGCGCCAAAATCCTTTTGCTGGCAGCCTGCGGGAATGTCACCAGGACGAATTGCTCTTTGTCGAAGAGATAGTCCTCGCCACTCTCATCTACGACGCGGACAAGATCATCTTTCGCCGCTCGTGAGTCTGGTAAGACCCGGTAGACCTTGCCGAGAATTAGCGACGCTTCATTGCCGTCGTTGTTGACACAGACCGCGAATTTCCTAGCCGGACGCTTCATATGACGTAACGCTTAATTTTGATGTCGCGCTTCCCGATACCAAGCGCCTCATACCATGTAGCTCAGCGCGTCGAACACGCCCGTTCGCCAGCCGGACGGTGGCAACGCCCTTCAGCTTTCGCCAGCGTCCAGGACCGTAG
>DASTTD010000384.1:0-4363 GCA_035760325.1 Gemmatimonadaceae bacterium | reverse complement strand
GTTGCGCAGCGGGTTCTGGCCCGCATCGCGGATGCCCGCGCGGGGCACCTGCCAGCCGAGGCGCTCGAGAATCGCGCGCTCAAGTTCGCGGCGAAGGGCGTTGCTCCGCTGGATATCGAGCGCTCGGTCAATGAGCAGGTGCAGCGCATGCGCGCCGCGCGTGACGCCATTTCCCGCGGCCGCTCGGGCGAGGCCCGCCCCGACGAGATCGAGGCTGGAGCGGAGGCCCTCCGCAAGGGAATCGACGGAGCTGCGGTGTCGCGTCTCGCCAGGGCGGCCCCGAGGCGCGCCCTCGCTGTTCCCCTGTTCGTCATCGGAAGCCTGGCTGATCGGGGTCTCGATTCCGAGGACGCCCTCGAGCGTGTGCTCGACCGGCTCGAGGCTAATGCGTCCGACGCTGACCTGGAGAGAATGCCAGGCGAGGTTCCGGCGAAAGCGAGCTCCGGGAACGCGTACGGAAAAGACAAGGCAACGCCCAACAGAGCGGGCGGCAGAAAGCCCCAGGCCGCGGGGCGTCCTGCTGCGCCAGGCAGGCCGTCGGGGGTGCCCGGGAATGGTGGCGCTCGGGTAAATCCGGGCAAGGGCAAAAAGCCGCCCAAGGGTTAAGGCTGGAGCGGCGTTTGGCAGCTTCAGAGGAGCTTCGTCCCGAAAGTGACGCCCACCGTACATAAGCGAGTCAAACGGTTAAAGGCGCCGCAGTACCCACCCGAACGCGGCCCAATTCAGCAACGCAGAACGACTTTCAGGAGATAATGATGCACGCATTCTTTCGGCGATTGACCGGGGTCGCAGCGGCGGCCCTCGTGTTATCCGCCTGCAGTGACTCGTCGGGCTCGAACATGGGAACTCTCACGGTACGTCTTACCGATGCGCCGTTCCCATTTTCCGAGGTCGCGAGAGTTGACGTACACGTCGTCCGTGTCGAGGCGCGGAACATCGAGCCCACCGACGATGAGGCCGCGGACGAATCCAGCCGCGGCGGCTGGACCACCATTGCGACGCCTGACGCGTCGTTCAATCTGCTCGATCTCGCCGGCGGTGTTACGACCAATCTCGGTGCGGCGACGCTCGCGACCGGAACCTACAATGGCTTCCGCCTGATTCTCGACACCGAACGGTCGACGATCACCCTCGAGGACGGCTCCACCCCCGACATCCACTGGCCGAGCGCGGGCCAGTCGGGAATCAAGATCAAGCTCGATGAGCCGATAGAGCTCACTGAGGACGGATCAGTGATGACTCTCGATTTCGACATCGGGAGGAGCTTCGTGCTGCGCGGCAACTCGGCTGCGAGCGGCTTCAACTTCAAGCCAGTCATTCGCGCCGTCGCTCAGGACATCACCGGAACCGCCACGGGTTCCGTGCGCGCTAACACCGCGGCAGGCGCTGGCGTTGCCGGCGCGACGGTCGAAGTCCTGACAGCGGGCTCACTGCTCGCGGACACTGATCCCGCCCACATCGTCCAGACGACGCCGACTGACGCCAATGGAGATTTCCGCTTCGCGTTCCTGCTGCCCGGCACCTACGTGGTGAGAGCGACCCCTCCGTCAGCTTCCGGATTCAAGCCGGCCCTGCTACCGGGCGGTCTGACGATTACTTCCGGCACCGAGACATCGGGCCAGATCATCGTCGTAGCGCCGTAAGCGTCTCCCGGGAAAAAGGGCAGCGAAGAAATTCGCTGCCCTTTTTTTGTGCGCATGCCAACGAGGTCATCGCGCCACCAAAGACCAGGAAATCAGAAGCGCGAGATAAGCGCCTCAGCCGCGCCTACTCACGGGCCGGCAACTTCTCACGGAGGTCAGCGATGCTGAGAACGAAGATCGCCGTCACGAGCAGCGCGGAAACCACGCACCAGATGCAGATCGCGTGAATCACGGCGAGCTCCAGGTATGTGAGCCACGCCGAGAAGAGAAAGCCGAATCCGGACCAGATGACGAGAAGCCATGAGATGACCGGCGCGTCCTCGAAGCGGTCGAGAGTGCCGACAAGTGCGAGCGCGAAAACGGCGACATAGAAGAAGACGCCCCACGCCGCCACCGGAAATCCGAGAAACACCGCCCACTTGCTCGTATTGACCGTTTCGCAGGAGCCAACGGTGCAGCTCAGCTCGCCGATGATGCCGAGCTTGTACAGAGTCAGGTATAGCCCGACGAAGATCCCGGCCAGCGCGAGCGCGGCCACGATCATTCGCTTGGTCACCGCGCCGTCGCCGGGGTCCCTGAAGCCGTGGCGGGTCGCCGTGCGCTTCTGGCGGCCGAGTCGACGATTTTCTTCAACTCGTCATACGAGAGCGAGCCGGCATAAAGCTTGTCGCCGATCACGAATGAGGGCGTAGAGTTGACGCCGCGCCGCAGTCCGTCGGCCAGGTTGGCGTTGATCCGTCTCGCGTACTTCCTGGAGTCGTAGCAGGCTTCCCAGCGGCCGACGTCGAGGCCGGTCTCGCGGGCGTAGCGCTGGAAGAACGCCTTCGGACTGTCCGTGGCCTGGGCGTTCCACTCGGTCTGCTCCTGGAAGATGCGATCGTGCATCGGCCAGAATTTTCCCTGCTCGTCGGCGCACGCAGCGGCGTGAGACGCGGGCATCGTGTTCGGATGCATGGTGAGCGGAAAATCGTAGAACGTCATGCTCGCCAGCCCGGTCTCGATGATGCGGCTCCTCACATCCGGCTCCGTGATGATCGCGAATCCCGCGCACGCCGGACACTCGAAATCGGCGTACTCGATGATCTTTACGGGCGCATCGGGGCTTCCGAGGAGGTAGCCCTGCGCGGCGCCCGCGTTGGTCGTGTCGGGCCCGCCCGCCACATCCCGCACCGCGTCCTTCGGCCGCGTCGCGACGTACGCCAGCGCGGCCACACCAACGATCGCGATGATTCCAAGCAGCCAGTAAAATGGTTTTGGCCGACTTGATGCATTGCGGGACTCCCTGCCGGCCTTTCTGGGGCGTACGTTCCTGTCTCTCGGATTATCGCTGCGCGGCGGCATTCTTCGGGGGTAAAGTGCGAGCTTCAGTAACGCGAACCGATATTGACGCGAAAGGTAAGAGAGGGGTATAGAGATGCAAGCTGACGTTCTGCGGGTGCCGGTGGGGCCCGGAGCAATGCACGTCGAGAGGTACGGGCACGGCGGGACCGCGGTCATTCTCGTGCACGGCTTCGGCACCTGCAACTTCCTGTGGCGCGCGGTCGCCCCGTCGATCACCGCCGCCGGCCATACCGCCTATTCGCTGGACCTGCTCGGCCACGGGCAGTCCGACAGGCCGCTGGACGCCGATTTTGGTATCGCGGCGCAGGCGGAGTATCTGGACGCGGCGATGACGGTGCTGAGAGTCGCGCGCGGGGTGATAGTCGGCGTCGACATGGGTGGGGATGTCGCGCTGAAGCTGGCCGCGACGCGGCCGGATCGCGTCGAGAAGCTCGTGCTGATCAACACGCCCGCATTCGAGGAGCTGCCGGCGAGAGAGATCACGCAGATGCAGCGGCGCACCGCCCGGTTTGCCTTCAGCCTCACCCGCGGTGTGATGGGCGCCGCGCCGCTGCTCGAAGGAGTGCTCAACGGAAGCGTATCCGATCCCGAGCACATGCCGATGCGCCTGATTGCGCGGTACCTGGCGCCGTTCGTCGGTAAGGATGGGGCAAATCACCTCCTGACGCTCGCCAGCTCGATCAGGGCAGCGGATCTGGACGAAGATGACTACGGCGCGATTCAGGCTCCCACGCTCATCATCTGGGGGGATGAGGACAAGTGGGTCGATGCCAGGGTCGCCGATCGTCTGGCTAATGCCATCCCGGATGCCCGCCTGGTGCGTCTGGCGGGAGTGGCGCGGCTGGTTCCGGAGGAAAATCCCGAGCATCTCTCCGAACTTCTGCTGGATTTCATAAAACGGCGCGCCGCGGCATGAACCTTTCTCCTGTGAGACGGTGTCTAACAAGAGTAGATTGACACGACACGATCTCAGGGACGTTTTACTCCAACCGAATTGATGAACACCCAGAAAACAAGATTGAGAAGGGAGCCCGTTCGCGAAGCTGCTCCGTTCGAGAAGGCCCGCGATGAACTGTTCCAGCACATAATGAGCTGCGGCGTTGTCGGTTCTGCGGCCGATGATCAGAAGGATTGGTTCGACAACACGATCGAGTACCTGGCGGAGCGGTACCACGAGCTGAGTCCGGCCGAAGTTTCGGAGCTCAGAGTGCTCGGCGAGAGATTCGCCCAGCCGCCACGGACGAAAAAAGCAGTTTAAGGAAAGGGGCGCCCTCACGGGCGCCCTTTTTTTTAACTGAAACGCGAAGAGCCAAGCGGCGGTTGCGGTCCGGCAGCTAGCGCCGGCCGCGAACACCTTTCCTGATTACGGCGCCGACCCG
>DASTTD010000383.1:0-4356 GCA_035760325.1 Gemmatimonadaceae bacterium | reverse complement strand
CGCGAGCAGCATGGAAGCGAAGGTCTGCGTCGAGGCGGACTGCGCGCTCCGGGTGCTCACCACGGTGGTCAGCACCGCGGTGCCGGGCCAGTGCGTGATCGACGCCGGGTCAAAAACGCTCTCGAGCGATCAGACCGTAGGTTCCGGAACGTACGGCCACGTCGTCGGGCGCCAATGGACGATGCGCAAGCTGAATGAGGAGCACGGCTACGTGGAGATCCATGAGCCGGCGGACGTCGGAGAAAAAATCTGGGTGGTACCAAGCCATGTCTGCCCAACTGTGAACCTGCACGACGAAATCTGGTACGGGCGGAGCGGCCGGGTGGATGGAACCTGGAAAGTCGCCGCACGTGGGAAAGTACGATGACTGATCTCGTCACCTTCGGCGAAGCGATGGTGCGGTTCACGCCCCCGGCGTATCAAAGGCTCGAGCAGGCACACAGCTTCGACGTCTACGTCGGCGGAGGCGAGCTCAACGTCGCGGTTGTGGCCGCGCGGCTCGGCGTCGCGTCGCGATGGGTGTCCCGGCTCCCCGAAAACGCGCTGGGCCGCATGATCGCCGCTCGCGCCCGCGAGCAGGGCGTTGACGTGCACATCGAGTGGACCGCTGATGATCGCGCGGGTCTCTACTTCGCGGAGCTTGGTGCCGCGCCGCGCGCGAGCAGCGTGCTCTACGACCGTGCCATGTCAGCGATGAGTAAAGTCACTCCGGGTAGCATCGACTGGGTGTCCGTATTTGCAGGAGCGCGCTGGTACCACGTCAGCGGGATCACCCCGGCGTTGAGCGACGCCGCGGCCAGGGTTACGGCGGAGTCGCTCGCCGGGGCAAGGAAGGCTGGGCTCACGGTGAGCTACGACCTGAATTACCGCGGCAAGCTGTGGAGCGCGAACAAGGCACGCGGGGTGCAGGAGCCGCTGATGGAGCACGTCGATGTCCTCATCACGACTGAGGAAGACGCGCGGGTGGTGTTCGGCATCGGTGCGGAATCGGAAGACGATTACGCCCACGTTGACGCGGAGTCGCAGGCCGAGGTCGCGCGCGCTCTCGAGAAACGGTTCGAGCTCCGTGCGGTGGCGGTCACGCTCAGGGAGAATCCCCGCGTGTTGTTGAACACCTGGAGCGCGGTCATCGCGGCCGATGGCAAGATCCACGCGGCGCCGCGGTATGAGGTCGAAGTCGTGGATCGTATCGGCGCCGGTGATGCCTTCAGCGGCGGCCTGATCGTGAGCCGCCTCGAGAACCGCGGCTGGGATGATGCCGTGCGCTTCGCGACCGCGACGTCAGCGCTCAAGCACAGCATCCCGGGCGATTTCTGCCTGGTGAATCGCGCCGAGGTCGACCAGCTCATGCAAGGGGCGAGTCTGAGAGTGTCGCGTTGACCGCAAAGCCGCGATCGCGATCGGTGGTTGTGGCAACGCTCCGCGAAGTTGGCATCATACCCGTCATCCGTGCCCCTACCGCTGATGCCGCACGCGCGGTGGTAGAAGCACTGGCGCAAGCCGAGCTCACCGTCGCCGAAATAACGATGACGGTTCCAGATGCGATCGGCGCGATCGCCGCAGTCGTGAAGCACTTTCAAGGCAGAGTGCTCGTCGGTGCGGGGACGGTGACCGACGCCGAGACGGCCAGAGGAGCGGTGGATGCTGGTGCAGAGTTCCTCGTCACACCTTGTATCGTACCGGAGGTAATCGATGCCGCGCATCGCGCGGATGTTGCCGTCCTCCCGGGCGCTCTCACGCCCGGCGAAGTACTCGAGGCCTTTCGCCTGGGCGGAGACATGGTGAAGGTGTTTCCCGTGCAGAGTGTCGGCGGAGCGGCTTATCTGCGGGCGCTGCGGGGGCCGTTTCCAGACATTCCGCTCGTACCGACCGGGGGAGTGACTCTCGACAACATGGCGGAGATGTTCAAGGCGGGCGCCGCGGCCGTCGGTGTCGGTACCGAGCTCATATCCAGGGACGCGTTGGTTCGGCGCGACTACGCGGCGATCGGGGTGCTGGCCAAACAATTCCTCGCAGCCGCGCGGCGGGCGCGCGCGGAATGCTGACATTCAGACCGGCGTTTCTCCGGGCTGATCAGCCTCGGACATTCACGAAGCCCCGCCGGACTCAGCGTCCGTGCGGGGCTTCGTGATTTCCAGGTGACATCCAAGCTATCGATTGCGCTCAGTTTCCTGTGAATATGATCCTGTATATCCTTCCGCCACGGTCGTCCGATACGTAGAGAGAGCCATCGTGACCCTCGGTGACGCCCACCGGGCGGTGCAAAGCGGCACGCGGGAGAGGCCGACCCGGTCCGGCGAAGCCATCAGCAAAAACTTCCGCCGCACCTGAGGGAGACCCGTTCGAGCCCATGGGCAGGAACATCACGTTGAAGCCTTCGTTGGGAAGCGGTGCCCGGTCGAAGCCGCCGTGGAACGCGATGAAGGCCCCACCGCGATACCTCTGCGGGAACTGCTTGCCTGAGTAGAAATGGAGCCCGTTCGGCGCCCAGTGCGCGCCGAAATTCGCGAGCGGCTGATTGTAGCTCGCGCAATTGATTCCCTGAGGGCCGCTCGTCAGCTGCCCGTTTCCACCGTATTCGGGGGCCAGCACCTTTTTGTGCTCGAAGACAGCATCAAAGAAGCAATACGGCCATCCGTTGTCGCTGCCCCTCGAAATCCTTATGAATTCCTCCGACGGCAGGACCGCGTCCTCTTCGACTGTAAAGAACTGGGGCCAGTTCTCGAACAGCATGTCTCGTCCATGCTGAACGCCGTACAGCTCGCCGTTCGCGGGGTTCACCGCGAGAGCGACCATGTTCCTGAGTCCCGTAGCGTAATGCTGCCCCATGGATTGCGTCTGGTTGGTTCCGCGCGCGTCGAACAGCCATACACCTGCGCGCACCGGGAGCTCGGGGCAGGGGAATACGCCGGGCGACTGCGCCTGCCGATTTACAACCTGGCAGGCGTTGGAGGCCGATCCGATGTTCACGAAAAGTTGCCGCCCACTGCCGAGCACTACCGTTTTGCTGATGTGATCGTTCGTATTCGGCATTCCGGATACGACGACTTCCGGTCCCCCCGTCGGCGTGAGTCTCCCGGCAGGGACGTGGAATCGCAGGACACGGTCGTTCGCTCCGAAATAAAGACGCGACTGCCGCCACGCCATCCCGCTTCCGCCCAGACCCGGACTGAACTGCGACTGCTCGTCGGCTCGTCCGTCCCCATCCCGGTCCCGGAGCCCAACGATACCGAACGACGGATTCCGATTGCGCGGGCTGTTGATCGCGACGAATATCTCACCCGTCGGCGTGAGAGCCAGGTGCCTTGCGCGCGCGGGCGCGCCGTCCATGACCAGATCCGCGACCACTACGGCGCAGAACCCGGGCGGCAGCGTGATCCCGGCGTTGTCCGGATCGCATTGGACCCGCGGCGATACACGGTTGGCGACCGGCGTGACGTCCAGTTGCACTGGCGCGGTCGGGGCGTCCGCGCATGCGCTGAGGGCGATGCCGATCACCGCTGATTGGCACAGCACGGACGATCGTATTAGGGATACGTTCATGACTAACCTCCTGATGTCTGGTCAACACGTCGTTCGACGCGGCAACCCCCGTCACGGCTGCATTCGTGATTCCGGTGCCGGGCAGACCAGTCGAACATTCGCCGAGCGGGAGTGGTAGTTAACCCCACCGGGAATGGCGCCCACAGGAAGGCCATCATCCCTCCGGCCTTCCCAAATTCCGGACCCGGCATAGAATGGTGCGAGGGATAAGATGACTACACACCGTCAAGTCGTATCGGCGCTGCTGGATGCCGGTTCGCACGATGAGAACCTGGTACTTGCGACCGTAGTCCGCATCACCGGCTCCAGCTACGGCGGCGTCGGCGCACGCATGATCTGCCATGGTGATGGATCCAGGGTGGGGCTGGTGAGCGGCGGCTGTCTGGAGTCGGATCTCGCCGAGCACGCGGGGCTCGTATACAAAACGGGCGAAGCCAGGGTCATCAGCTACGACACGCGCGACGACGATGACGTCCCGTGGGGTTTGGGGCTGGGGTGCAACGGATTGATCGAGGTGTTGCTGGAGCCACTCTCGCCGCAGCAGGCAACAGATCTGGCGGGACTCATTGATCGAGCCCTTGTTGCCGACACGCCGTCAGTGATTGCTACGGTAATACGGTCGTCCGGCACCGAAACCGGGTCTGCGCGCGTTGGCGCGCACGCACTCTTTCACGGTGGTGAGATTCGATCGACGGCCGACTGGGGATCCGGCGCCGAGCTGACCGACGCGAATCAGCATGTGAATGACGCTCTCACCGCGGGAAGACGTGGTGTGGTCCGCGACATTGGCCCGACAGAGGTGGCGTTCGAGGT
>DASTTD010000382.1:0-12441 GCA_035760325.1 Gemmatimonadaceae bacterium | reverse complement strand
GCTGAACCAGTACGCGATCGCCGCGTCGTACGCCGCGGTGCGAGCGAACACTTTCTCGGCCAGAATGCGCCGCAGGTCGAGATCATCATCCTTTGCCTCGAGGGAAGCGAGAACGCGACCGTAATCCGCCGGGTCTACTATTACGGTAACCGCCTCGAAGTTCTTGGCGGCCGAGCGCAGCATGGACGGACCACCGATATCGATCTGCTCGATGATCGCTTCGCTGCTCTCTCCGGAGCGCGCAGCCGTCGTCTCGAACGGGTAAAGGTTCACCGCGACGAGATCGATCGAAGCAATTCCCTGTTCGGCGAGAGAGGCGGTGTGGGCGGGGACATCGCGACGGGCGAGCAGTCCCGCGTGCACCGACGGGTGCAGCGTCTTGACGCGGCCATCCAGCATCTCCGGAAATTTCGTGACATCGCTGACGTCGCGCACGGTGAGCCCCGCCGCGCGGAGTGCCTTAGCCGTGCCGCCGGTAGAGACGAGATCCCAACCCAGACTGGTGAGCGCACGAGCGAACTCGACGAGCCCGGTCTTGTCCGAGACGGAGAGGAGTGCGGTCGGCATCAGGACGAGCGAACGAAACCGTGCTCATGCAGTGCCGCGACCATTTCGACGGCGCGCGGATACACAATGTGCTCGACCTCGAGCACGCGCTCGGCGAGGGAGTGGGCATCGTCGCCGGCGAGAACCGGCACTATCCACTGCGACACTATCGGGCCGCGATCGTAGTCGTTGTCGACCAGGTGAACGGTTACTCCGGTCTTCTCCGCACCCGCGGCCAGCACCGCCTCGTGAACCCGCCTCCCATACATCCCTTCGCCGCCAAACGCCGGTAGCAGGGCGGGGTGGACGTTGAGGATTCGGCCCCGGAACGCATCGATCACCTGCGGCGGGATGTGCTTCAGGTACCCGGCGAGAATTACGAGATCTACCTGAAAGCGCCGGAGCAGCGCGAGCAGCTCCGAGCCATCGTCGGCCGCGTTGAAGTGCGCGCTCTCGATCGACGCATTCTCCGCCTTTGCGAGCGCGGGCGCATCCGCGCGGTTCGAAGCGACGAGAACGATCTTCGCCAGGCGTCCCAGCCCGTCGAAGTGATCCATGATTGCCTGAAGATTGGAGCCGCGCCCCGAGGCGAGCACGGCGAGTCTGGAAGGCATGCCGCGATTCTACTTCGCGCGCTTGCCCGCAGGAAGGCCGAAGCCGAAAAGGACATCTACAGCGGCGCCCAGGTTCGGAACCGAGCGCACCCGGTCCTTTTTCGAGCGGCGATGATCGTCTTTCGTCGTCATCCCCGAGGGAACGAGGATGCCGCGGCCGCCCAGTTTCCCGGCGGCGGCGACATCGCGCCATCTATCGCCCACGTAGGCGACGCGCTCCGGAGTGAGCGAGAGCTCGCGCATCGCCTGCTCGAACAGCAGCGTTCCCGGCTTCCTGCATTTGCAAGGGCCGTCAACGTCGGGGTGGTGCGGACAGTAGTAGCTGTGATCGATGCGGGCGCCGGCCTTCGCGAGAAGGCTCTCGTAGTGCTCCCTGACAGCCTCGTAGTCCCTGACGCTCGACAAGCCGCGGGCAATCCCCGATTGATTGGTGACGACGACGACGCGAGCGCCTGCATCGTTGATTCTCCGGATCGCGTCCGCCGCGCCGGGAATGAGCTTTACCTGGCTGGGTGATTTGATGAAGTGGACGTCCTCGATGATCGTGCCGTCGCGGTCGAGGAAGACCGCGTCGGGTGCGTCCGTCAAGCGAGCGCCTCGAGCACCGCTGCCGTTAGCGCGCTATCGTCGCGCCGCATGACGCCGCGAAGGTCCAGCAGCAGCTCTCCTTCAACGATCCTTCCGATCACCGGAATTTTTCCCTGCCGCAGCTTCTGCTCGACAGCGTTGGCATAGCCGCCGCCTTCGACCGCCACTCCGCTGGAGGGAAGCTCCGCCGTAGGAAACGCGCCGCCCCCCGGACTGGAGCGGGTCGCCACTACCCGCGCGCCAATTCCCGCCGTCTGCAACGCTGAGGCGAGTGCCGCGGCGCGTGACAGTATCTCATCGACCGGTGCGGTGAGCATCGCGAGGACCGGGATCTCTCTGCGTGCGCGCTCGGGGTCGAGGTAAAGTCGAAGTGTCGCCTCCAGCGCCGACAGCGTGAGCTTGTCGACGCGCAGCGCTCTCGAAAGCGGGTTCTTCCGCAGCTTCCCCACCGCCTCGGCTTTGCCGAGCACGATTCCCGCCTGCGGTCCGCCGAGCAGCTTGTCGCCGCTCATGAGCACCAGCGTTGCTCCGGCGCGCACCGCGTCCGACGCCAACGGCTCACCCTCGAGGCCATACTCTTCCAGGGGGATGAGCAATCCACTGCCGATGTCATGAATGACGGGCAACCCGTGCTCACCGGCGATGAACGCGAGGTTCTCGACGCTGACATCGCTGGTGAACCCCTCGATCGAGAAGTTGCTGCGATGGATTTTCACGATCGCCCCGGTTTTCGGCGTGATCGCCCGGCGGTAGTCGTCGTCGTGCGTTCGATTCGTCGTGCCTACTTCCACCAGCTTCACGCCAGCGCTGGACATGATGTCGGGAATGCGGAAGCTACCGCCGATCTCGACGAGCTCACCGCGCGACACGAGCACTTCACGCTTTTTCGCCAGAGCGGAAAGCGCCAGCACCAGAGCGGCAGCGCAGTTGTTGACGACGAGAGCGTCTTCGGCGCCGGTCAGTCGCTTGAGCAAATTCGTGCAGTGCGAGTAGCGCGATCCCCGGCGGCCGGTCTCGATGTCGTACTCGAGATTCGAGAACCCGTCGCTCACGTCATGGAGCGCCGAGAGCGCTGCATCGGCGAGCGGAGCACGTCCGAGGTTCGTGTGCAGCACGACTCCGGTGGCGTTGAACACCCGTCTCAGCGACGGCGTACGATCGCGGTCGATGGCGGTGCTGATGCGCACGCTCCACTCTTCGGCGGTCAGGGCGGGCCTGTCGGTCCGCCGGGCTTCATCGACCGCGCTCCGCACCGCGTCGACGACGATACGGCGTGGATGCAGCTCCAGCAGCGACTTCACCGATTCCGACTCGAGCAGCGTGTTGACGCTCGGGAGATCGCGACGGGGATCTGTCACGGCTTCGGGGGTGGAGGAAGAGTGCGCGGAGGAGCGGCCGCAGGAATAGTATCGGTTTGCGCGCGAGGAGGGGCGGGAGCGGCATACGCCCGATCGCTATCGCTGACACGCCCGAGCAGCCCCCGCACTCCTGACGCGCGCACTCGATAGGTGGCGCCCGCGGCCAGCGGACTCGCGAACCGAAGAACGATGGCGGTTGCCGGTCTCGGACGCGACATGACGGTGCGTGGAGCAGCGGCCGTATCTGTGCGAGGAGCTGCGGCCGTATCTGTGCGAGGAGCGGCGCCGCGGGAAACCGCCGGTGCGACAACGGGGGCGGCGGATCTTCCCGGTCGCGCCGTGTCCGCCTCCGGGATCGAGACGCTCTGGATCGGGACCGGCACCGAATCACGCCCTACGACAGAAAAATTGGCGGCGGTGAGCTGCTGCGTCGGGTCGAGCGCCTTGTCGAAGCTGACGCGAATGCTTACGGAGTCCGCCGGTTCGACCTCACGTATGCGTGGGCCAATCGTGTCGTGAGCGAAAACGAGCAGCTCCACCCTGGAGCTGTCGGCGAGAGACACGGATGTGCTGTCCCATGCCTCTCCCGGGTCGATGCCGCGGTTCCGGTTGCGGTCGGCAACGCCGCGGACGAGGTATCGACCGGCGGGCAGGTGCTCGAGAACGAACCGCCCGTTCGAGTCGGCGACAGCGATGTACGCTCGAGTGCTGTCCGGCGGAACGAAGGATTCAATGAGTGCGCCGGCCGCGGGATTGCCGCTGACCCAGTCGAAGATTTCCCCAGTGATTCGCGTGCGCGGCAGGGCGGGGCCGGTCGAGAAAAAAGTGGACGCCCCCGCGTTCCTGACGTTGCCCCGGATGTCGGAGAGGCCTCCCATCATCGTGATCGTATACGCCGTGTTGGGTCGCCAGTCGCGGCGCGGCCGCACCGCGATCTCGTCGCGGTTCCACGAGACTCGCGGCGTGCCGTCGCGCGGGGAAATCAGAAACAGGTCAGCGAGCGTAGTCACGGATGGCGGCCGCTCACTCACGACCTCGTTGAACCGGAAGATCACCTCTCGCGGAGTGACGCCGGTGCGGCCGGAATCCGGCGCAATCGCGATCACTTCCGGCGCCGCGACATCGGGTGGCCCGCCGGGCGGCATGCCCGGCGATGCGCACGCCGCCGCGACGAGCACACCGACGGTCAATCGCCGCAAAGCGCTTTCACCTTTTCTGCCAGGTGCTCCCGCCGCCGGCGCCAGTCTTCCTCTTTCTTCCGCTCAGCTTCGACGACGCTGGCGGGTGCGCGGCTCGTGAATCCTTCGTTGCGCAGCCGCTTCGAGAGTGACTGGAGCTGCGTCTCGAGCTGTTCGAGCTCGCTCCGGAGCTTCCCGCACTCCCGGGAGAGATCGACAAGTCCACCGAGCGGGACGATCATCTCGCTGCCGTCGCTGAGCAGCACGTGAGCGGCTCCCGCTGCACTGTCAGCGTCACCAGTCCGCACTGCCGCGCGGGCAAGGCGTCCGATCAGCGGGGCATGGGTGCGAAAAAGATCTTCGTTGCGCGGAGACCGGATGACCGCCTCGATGGATTTCCCGGGGGCGATCGCGTAATCCGACCGGACCTGGCGTAGCGCTGTGACACCCTCCCTAACGAGATCGAAGAGCGTCATCGCCTCCAGCGTGCCGGCAGAAGCCGGGAGCGCCGTCGGCCATTCGGCGACAGCAAGAAACTCCGCCCGCTCGGCCGCCAGGGGACTTGGGAGGCGCTGCCACAGCGTCTCCGTGATGAAGGGCATGATCGGGTGCAGCAGGCGTAGCGCGTTGTCGAACACGTGAGTGAGCACGGCGCGCGCGACTTCGCCATCGTCGCCTCCCTCAGCGATGCGTCCTTTGGTGGACTCGAGGTACCAGTCGGCGATGTCGTTCCACACGAAGCGACGCGCGCTTTCGGCGTATTCGCTGAGTCTCAGGCCAGCATAGCGCTCTTCGAGGCGCCACTCGCCGTTCGACGGCCTTGCCGGACCGAGAGCCGCATCGCACTCCGAGATCGTCGTGCCGAGCTTGCCGAGTATCCAGCGGTCGGGCAGGGTGAGATCGGCGTCGCTCAGCTCGTCGATGCTGCGCACCGGAGCGGCGCCGACGTTCGTCAGCAGGAATCGTCCGATGTTCCAGAGCTTGGTCGCGAAGTTCCTTCCCGGCGCGAAAGACTTCTCGAGATCGCGGTGGTCGAGAATCAGGTCCGCGCCCATCCCCATCCCCGCGATAACCGTATACCGCAGCGCATCCGCGCCGTAGGTATTTACGACATCGAGAGGATCGATCCCGTTCCCGAGCGACTTCGACATCTTGACGTGGTCGGTGTCGCGCACCGTGCCGTGCAGGTACACGGTATGGAACGGAGGCGCGTCCATGAACGCGTAGCCTCCCATGATCATCCGCGCCACCCAGAAGAACAGGATCTCCGGAGCGGTGATCAGATCGTCCGTCGGATAGAACGCGGCGAGGCCGGCCGAGCTTTTGTCTGGCCATCCGAGCGTCGAGATGGGGAAGAGCCAGGATGAGAACCACGTATCGAGAACGTCGTCGTCCTGCCGCACGGCCCTGCCGCAGGAGGCGCAGGCGGAAAGCTCCGTACGGCTGACGTACGTTTTTCCACACGGATCGCAGTACCAGACCGGCACGCGGTGGCCCCACCACAGTTGGCGCGAGATGTTCCAGTCCCGGATGCTCTCGAGCCAATTGATGTAGACCGCTTCCCAGCGCTCGGGCAGGATGCGGATCGTCCCATTGCGCACCGCCTCGAGCGCCGGTTTCGCCAGCGGCTGCATTCGAACGAACCACTGGTCGGACAGCCGCGGCTCGACCACGGTGTCGCAGCGGTAGCAATGTCGCACCGCGTGCTGATGGGGCTCCACGCGCAACAGCTGACCGGATTCCTCGAGCATCCGGACGATCCTTTTTCGCGCCTCGAACCGGTCCATGCCCACGAGGTGGGATGGCACTCGTCCGCCGGCATCGGCGCCGTTGGCCATCGCCCCCTCGGGCGTCATCACGATCGGCATCGGCAGCTTGTGCCTGAGGCCGACCTCGAAGTCGTTGGGATCGTGCGCGGGCGTGATCTTGACCACTCCCGTTCCAAATGAGGGGTCGACGTATTCATCCGCGATGATGGGAATCTCGATGTTCGAGATCGGCAGGATCACGAATTTGCCGACGAGACCGGAATATCTCGCGTCATCAGGGTGAACGGCGAGAGCGACGTCGCCAAGCATGGTTTCCGGGCGGGTTGTCGCCACGGTGAGCCCGGCGACGCTGGACGCGTCAGCAAGCGCGTAGGTGATATGGTAAAGACTTCCGGATTCGTCGCTGTGCTGTGCTTCCTCGTCGCTCAGGGAAGTCAGACAGCGCGGGCACCAGTGAATTACCCGGTGGCCACGATAGATGAGGCCGCGCTCGTATAGCTGGACGAACGCTTCGCGCACCGCCTGTGACAGTGACGGCGACAGCGTGTACGCCGTGCGGCTCCAGTCGCACGATGCGCCGATCGATTTGAGCTGCTGAAGGATCTCACCGCCCGTGCGCTCGACGAAATCCGCCGTGCGCTGGACGAACGCTTCGCGTCCAAGCTCGGCGCGCGCGGTTCCTTCCGCCGCCAGCTGCTTCTCTATGATGTTCTGCGTCGCTATTCCGGCGTGGTCCAGACCGGGGATCCAAAGCGCTTCGTCGCCTCGCATCCGGCGCCACCGGATGACGACATCCTGCACGGTGTTGTTCAGGCCATGCCCCATGTGGAGAACGGCGGTGACGTTTGGCGGCGGCATCACGATCACGAAAGGCTGGCGGTCGCCCCCGTTTCTGTTGCTGCGCTTCTCTTCGGCGGAGAAGATGCCCGCGGCGACCCAGCGGTCGTAGATGGCGCGCTCGGTCTGCCCGGGATCATACTGCGCCGGGAGCTCGTGAGACTGCTGGGTTGTGGGCATCTCCGCGCAAGTTAACGGGCGCAAATTTTCGCGGTAAGACCGCGCGCTTCCCGTCGTGAGAGGAGAGGTGGTGCTGAGGGGCGGGCTCGTCAGGACGGCAGTTTTACGCCAGGCGAGGCGGGCCCTACGCCCTCAGCACCGCTATGCCGGGCTACGTGTTGGAATTCGGATTTGGCGTGCTCTGCGGCGCGCGCTCCGGGTCGGCGACATGATCTGCCTTGGGTACGCCAGTCGGCGCGACTGGCGATCCATCGCTGCGTCCGCCGCGCGGCGCGGATTTCTTCGCCTTCGTGCGTCGCTCGGCGGCATCGGGGATATCGTCGGCTGCCGACATGAAGGCCCTGTCGGTGCTCATCGAGCGCTCTTCCAGAACGGTGTGCGGATCGGCGTGCCGGTCGACCTCGGTCGAATTGCCCTGTCGCCTGCGGCCGGTTCCAACGAGCTGGCCTTCCCAGTGCGCTTCCGTGAGCGACGGGTCTCCGTTCTCGTATCGGGTTGCCGCATCGTCGAACAGCTCTTCATCGCTGCGGATCGCCAGCCGGTTCACCACGGTTTCGACACCGGGAACTCCGCGCGCTATGGCCACTGCCTGATGCGACTCTTCGTCGGAGTTCACCCAGCCCGTCAGCTCGATGATCTTTTCTTCCACGGCACCGATGTCGATGGCCCGCTCGCTCAGGATCGGATCGTTCCTGAACGCCTCGAGGACGCGCTCCTCCAGCTCTTCCTCGCCATCGAGCGACGCGGAAGTCGTGTCGAAGTCGTCGTCGAAGTCGGGATCGAATTCGTCCTCTCCCTCCAGGCCCTCGTAATCGAAGTCGTCCTCCTCGTTGCCGTCCCCGCCGCCGAAGGTGTCTTTAAGTCGCTCCGTCAGCCCCTTGAACCCTCCGAGGCGCTCCGCCATGAGAACACCGGCGGCGAATCCGGCGGCGGCGCCGATCGCGATGTAGAGCGCGCTCCGCGAAGTCGATTCCTCTTCTTCAGCGTAGATGTAGGGGGGTTCTTCACGGTAACGGAAGGGAGACATAGGGCGCCTGTGGCGAAGGGTATCTGCAAACGATTAGCTTCTGGGGAGCAAAATAAAGGCCATCCGCGGTACTCGAAACAATACCAAAAATGTTGACGCTGAGGCTCCCCGACGGCGCCACCCGTGAAGCTCCCGAAGGCGCCCCCGCGCGGGACATCGTTGCGTCCATCGGCTCGCGGCTGCTTCGCGACGCCATAGCGGTCGAAATAGACGGGGAAGTGCAGGACCTCGCCACTCCCCTGAGGAAGGGGGGCGACTTCCGGGTTCTCACCGACAAGGATCCGGCGGCGCTCGCCGTGCTCAGGCATTCGGGCGCCCACATTCTCGCCACGGCGGTGCGGCGCCTTCGCCCGGACGCGAAGATCGGGTTCGGACCCGCGATCGAGGATGGCTTCTACTACGACTTCGAAGTCGAGCGACCGTTCACTCCGGATGACCTCGAGAGGTTCGAGGCGGAGATGCGCAAGGTCGTCGCCGAAAAGTTTCCGTTCGTGCGAGAGGAGGTTTCGCAGGACGAAGCACGGAAGCGATTCTCCGACGACCCGCTCAAGCTCGAGCGCCTTTCCGAGTTTCCCGAAGACGAGATCATCTCGACCTACACGGATGGCCCCTTCATCGACCTGTGCAAAGGCCCGCATGTGCCGGACACTTCCTACCTCAAGCACTACAAGCTGCTGCACACGGCGGGCGCCTATTGGCGCGGGGACGAGCGCAGGCAGATGCTGCAGCGCATTTACGCGACCGCATTTTTCAGAAAGGAAGATCTCGACGCGCATCTTCACCGGCTGGAGGAAGCGAAACGGCGCGATCACCGCGCGCTTGCACAGCAGCTCGATCTCTATTCGACCGATGCGCGCGTAGGGCCGGGGTTGATCCTCTGGCATCCGAAGGGATCGATCATCCGGAACGAGATAGAGAATTACGAGCGCGCGCTCATTCTGCGGCACGGGTACGACCTGGTTTACACACCACACATCGTCAGCGAGAAGCTGTTCCAGGTTTCCGGGCATCTCGAGAATTTCAAGGAGAGCATGTTCGGGGCGATGGACGTCGAGGGTGCGGCGTACCGTCCGAAGCCGATGAACTGTCCGGGACACATTTGCATCTACCAGTCGCGGCAGCGCTCCTATCGAGATCTCCCGATTCGCTACGCAGAGTTCGGAGCGGTCTACCGTTACGAGCGAAGTGGCGTGCTGCACGGCATGATGCGCGTGCGCGGGTTCACCCAGGACGACGCGCACGTTTTCTGTACCCCTGAGCAGGTGCCATCAGAGATCGAGCGGCTGCTCGATCTGTGCGACGAGATGCTCAGGACTTTCGGGTATCCGTATACGATCGAGCTCGCGACGCGACCCGAAAAAGCGCTCGGCGCGCCCGAGATGTGGACGCAGGCGGAGAAGACGCTGGCCGAAGTACTGAAGCGGCGGGGACAGCCGTACGAGGTCGATGCGGGTGGCGGAGCGTTCTATGGGCCAAAGCTGGACTTCAAGCTGATCGACGCGATCGGGCGCAAATGGCAGGGCCCGACGGTCCAGCTGGACTTCAATCTCCCCGAGCGCTTCGGGCTGGAGTATACGGGCGCCGATAACACGACTCACCGGCCGACCATGCTGCATCGTGTTCTCGTCGGCTCGATGGAAAGGTTCGTCGGTGGCCTGATCGAGCATTTCGCCGGAGCGTTTCCTCTCTGGCTCGCGCCGGAACAGGTGCGCGTGATTCCAATTGCCGACGAGGTGAAGGATTTCTCGAGCTCGGTCGTCGCGCGATTGTCGGCTCGGGGCGCGCGCGCCCATCTCGATGACAGATCCGAGACACTCAACTACCGGATCCGCGACGGAGAGATGATGAAGATTCCCTACATGGCGGTGATCGGAAAACGCGAAGCCGAGTCCGACTCGATCGCTCTGAGAGTTCGCGGCGCCGGGAAGAAGCAGGAGATCCTTCCCGTGGCGGACTTCATCGCGCGAGTCGAGGACGAGCTCGCCACACGGGCGCTCAAGCCGTGACGGTGTCGCTCCTGACCGGACTGCACCACGTCACCGCGATTGCCGGCGACGCCCAGGAGAACGTCGACTTCTATTCCGGCGTGCTCGGCATGCGGCTCGTGAAGAAAAGTGTGAACCAGGATTCCCCCGGGACCTATCACCTTTTTTACGGGGATGGAGTCGGCCATCCCGGCTCGGACATCACCTTTTTCCCGTGGCGGGAAATGCCTCCCGTCCGCCCCGGCGTCGGATTGAGCGTCGAGGTCTCGCTTGCCGTTCCTGCCGGCAGTCTGGAGTTCTGGAGGCGCAGACTGACAGACCTCGGAGTGCGGCAGGAGCCGATCGAATCCCGGCGCGGCAGCACGGCACTGCCGTTAAAGGATCCGCACGGTCTTCCGCTCGCTCTCGTCGAGACCGGCGACGACAGGGAATTCACGCCGTGGCTGGAGAGCCCGGTGCCACAGACGCATCAGATACTTGGGCTTCATTCAGTTCGCCTGTGGGAGCGCGACCTGGCTCTCACCAGCTCCTTTCTCACTGAAACGCTCGGGTTCGAGCCGATGGGCGCGGAAGGAGAATGGAGCGGCTTTTCCCTGCATGGAGGCGGGTCGGGCCGTTATCTCGAGATCCGGGAGATGCCGGAGACCGCGCGCGGACAGTGGGGAGCAGGCGGAGTGCACCACGTTGCGTGGAGAGTGCCGGACGAAGCTACGGAGCTGGAGGCGCGGGAGCGCATTGCGCTCGCGCGGCGCCGGCCAACCCCCGTAATCGATCGGTTCTGGTTCAAGTCCGTCTATTTCCTGGAGCCGGGTGGGGTCCTGTTCGAGGTGGCGACGGATGGACCGGGCTTCACCGCCGACGAAGCTGTATCTGCGCTGGGCGAGCAGCTGGTGCTCCCTCCCTGGCTCGAAGCGCGGCGCGACGATATCGAAGCAGGGCTTCCGCCGCTGCGACCTCCTGCAAGCGCGCAGCTATCAACGACGAAGTAGCGGTCTTGGAGGACGTACGGGATTTCTTTCGCCGGACGTTCGGCGGCGAGCCCGATCTGGTCGGGTCCGCGCCGGGACGAGTCAATCTCATCGGCGAGCATACCGACTACAACGGCGGACAGGTTCTGCCGATCGCCATCGAGAGGCGGACGTGGATGGCGCTCCGCAAAGCGTCGGATGGCTCTCGCTCGCGGGTGCGGTCGCGAACCCAGTCCGAGCCGGGACAATTCGACGCACGCTCGCCGGTCGCGGTGGGCAAGTGGTGGGATTACGTCGCGGGGGTATGCGCGGCATTCAACCGCGAAGGGATTGCAATTCCCCAATTCGACGCAGCAGTGATCAGCGATGTTCCGGCCGGCGCCGGACTCAGCTCCTCGGCGGCGCTCGAAGTCGCGACAGCCTTTCTGCTCGACGGCCTCACTGGTTCGTCCAGCGGCCTCGCCAGGCTGGCGATGATGGGGTGGTGGGCCGAAACCGGGTTCGTCGGCGTCGCAGCCGGCGTGATGGATCAGTACGCCTCGGCGATGTGTGAGGAATCGCGGGCGCTACACCTGCGCTGCGACACACTCCAAACCGCAAGCGTACCGATGAAAGAGTCGGTCATGATTTTCGATACAGTCGCTCCGCGGTCGTTGCGGGCATCGGAATTCAACACCAGGCGGGCCGAATGCGAGATGGCGGTGGAGACACTGCGCCGCCGGCACCCGGATCTTCCAAACCTTGCCGCGGCGACGCCTGAGCAGGTCGACGCCGCCGGGCTGCCACCGGTACTGTTACGTCGCGCACTGCATGTGACGTCCGAGACCCGGCGAGTCGAACGGGTGGTCTCAGCGTTGCTACGCGGGGGTCGGGTTCCGGGAGCGGCCCTCTACGAATCCCACGAGTCGCTTCGAGCTCAGTACGAATGCTCCACTCCCGAGCTCGACTGGTTCGTTGATTCGGTCCGCGACGTTCCGGGGGTAACCGGAGCCCGTCTGACAGGCGCCGGCTGGGGAGGGTGCGCCATTGCCGTTGGAGATCAGGCAGCGCTTCAAGGCACGCAGTCTGACCTCGTCAGAAATTACGAGGCCACCTTCGGCAGGGTTCCCCGGGTGTGGCTGACTCGCGCGGCGGGCGGCGCGTCGCTGGCGCCGTAACTTTACGTTAGCGGCCGCCAGTACGCACCACCGCGCCGCCCGATACCTATGGTGTCCGGGTTCCCGAGGTGCGCAGCATGAGCACCGAATCGGCACCCTGCGTGGTATAGCGCGCAACGCTGGTGCCGACGAGGGTATCGCCCTGAAGTCTCATCACGCTCTTCGTCCGCACCTGGACGCCTTTCCGGCGCACGCTTTCATACGGCCCCACCTCGGTGACCACACTGTCCCCGT
>DASTTD010000381.1:0-3298 GCA_035760325.1 Gemmatimonadaceae bacterium | reverse complement strand
TGGTCACTCGCATGGCCCTGATCGAGTGGAAGCACGCCCAGGAGGCTACCCCCACCAGCCGAATGGCCGGCTGAGCCGGAATCAACCAGGGTCGCAGGCGAGGCGACCCGAATGGCTGGCCCACATTTCGCCTAAATGACTCCCCGCCGGAATTCCTTCGCGGAGTTTTTCGGCTGACCCCGCCATCGATGTCTCGTCCAGGCTTCCGCCGAGCGCACGCTCGTCGCGGGGTCTCTGAGAATCGAGGGCTGACCTCCCCGGGATTCACTAACAGGGAAGCATGGCAAGAACGAACGATAAGACTCCGGCTGCGCCACAGGTCCCCCGCGCGCTCACTGGTATCCGGGGCCTCGACGAGATTCTGGGCGGTGGCCTTCCTACCAAGCACCTTTACCTCATCGACGGCGAGCCTGGAACAGGCAAGACGACCCTCGCTCTGCAGTTCCTTCTGGAGGGCGTGTCCAAAGGAGAGCGCGGTCTTTACGTGACGCTTTCCGAATCGCGAGAAGAGCTCGAGAGCGTCGCCAACTCGCACGGCTGGACACTGGACGGAATCGAGATCTTCGAGTTGTCCAAGCAAGGGCTCGGCAACGCTGAAGACAACTACACCATCTTCCATCCGGCCGAGGTCGAGCTCCAGGGCACAGTCGACTCGGTGCTCAAGACCGTCGAACAGCTGCAGCCTGTGCGCATAGCGTTCGACTCCCTGTCTGAGATGCGGCTTCTTGCTCGCGACCCGCTGCGCTTTCGAAGGCAGATCCTCGGGTTGAAGCAGTTCTTTGCCGGCCGCGAGACCACGGTTCTGCTCCTCGACGACAAGACCTCGCCCGAAGGAGACCTGCAGCTGCACAGTCTCGCCCACGGCGTCATCGTGCTGGAGCACGTCGCCCTCGAATACGGCTCGGAGCGTCGTCGGTTGCAGATTAAGAAAGTACGCGGCGTCCAGTTCCGCGGTGGCTACCACGACTTTCGGATCCAGCAGGGTGGCATTCGTGTCTTCCCCCGCATCCTTCACGACCAGCCGCGCGTCGATCTCAAGGGCAAGCAGATAAGCAGCGGATCCAAGGGGCTCGACCAGATGTTGGGCGGCGGCATTGCATGCGGCAGCAGCATGCTCATCACCGGCGCTGCTGGAACCGGAAAGTCCGTGCTGTCCGCACAATTCGCGCGCGCGGCGCTCGACCGGGGGGAAACGGTCCTGTTCTACCTCTTCGACGAGAGGCTGAACACCTTCCAGAGCCGCACCGACGCTCTCGAGATGTCTATCAGGGCGGAGCGCGAGTCCGGACAGCTGTTGGTCGCACAGGTAGAGCCGACCGAGCTGTCTCCGGGGGAATTCGCTAGTCAGGTCGTGCGGGCGGTCGAGGAACAGGGCGTCAAGCTCGTCGTCATCGACTCGCTCAACGGTTATCTGCAATCGATGCCTCAGGAGCGGCTGCTGGCAGTGCAGATCCATGAGCTTCTGAGCTTTCTGTCGAACAATGGTGTGACTTGTCTGATGACCCTCGTTCAGCACGGGATCTTCGGGAACCCGGTGGATGAAGCGGTCGACGTCAGCTACCTCGCCGACACGGTTCTGTTACTGCGCTACTTCGAGGTTCACGGAGAGGTCAGACAGGCGGTGTCCGTCGTGAAAAAGCGTAGCAGCGACCACGAGCGGACGATTCGCGAATGCAGGGTGGGCAAGGGCGGAATGAAAGTCGGGGACCCACTCCATGATTTCCAGGGCGTTCTCACCGGGGTTCCTCACTACACGGGGAGCAACATACCGCTGATGCGGGACGGGGACACAGGAATCAGCCCCATCCACGGCGCCAAAAAGGCCCCGCGTGCCTGAATCACTCCCGGTCGCCCTCCTTACCCCCACCGGTAAGGACGGCATCATCGCCGAGAGAGTGTTGAAATCGGCCGGGCTCATTCCCCGCCTGTGCGCCGACATGAACGCCGTGTGCGAGCTCCTCGGTCGCGATGAGATAGGAGTCTTCGTCATGGCGGAAGAGGCGCTGGGCGGCGAGGCGAAGCAGAAGCTCTTCGATGCCCTGCAGAATCAGGCGTCGTGGTCGGACGTGCCCGTGATCATTCTGACCGGCGAGGACGAGCTGTCAGGGCATCTGCCGAAAGTGCTCAGCGGCATCGCCGTCAAGGGCAACGTCACCCTTCTCGAGCGACCCGTGCGCGTTGCCACGCTCACCACGGTAATTCGCTCGGGACTGCGCGCGCGGCAGCGCCAGCTCGATGTACGGGACCATCTCGCCGAACGAACGGCGGCGGAGCGCTCGCTCCGCGAAAGCGAGGCGCGGCTGCGGAGCGCCGTCCAGTCGGCCCCCTACCCGCTGATGCTGCACGCCGAGGATGGCGAGATACTTCAGCTCAGTCAGGCGTGGACGGCTCTCACCGGCTATGACGCCGCCGAGCTGGTCACGACAGCTGAATGGTCGAAGCGGGCGCTTTCCGATGCGCCCGACGGAAAGGATCTGCTGTCGAGCCATGATACCGAGCTCGACGCGGGCGGCTCGGTGGAGCTCGGTGAGCGGCAGGTGAAGATCGCCGACGGAACCGAGCGAACGTGGGATTTCCATCGCGTCGCGCTCGGCTCACTCCCGGACGGCAGGCGTCTCACTTTGACGGCCGCTGTCGATGTCACCGAGTACAGGGAACTGGTCGAGCGTGAGCGCTCGGCGCGTGCGGAGGCGGAAGGGGCAAATGCCGCGAAGAGCCGGTTCCTCGCGACGATGTCGCACGAGCTGCGAACTCCGCTCAACGCGATTCAGGGATACACGCAGCTGCTCGCGCTCGAGGTACGCGGTCCGATCACGCCTCCGCAGCGCGAAGACCTCGAGCGAATCGAGCGTAGCCAGCGGCACCTGTTGTCGCTGATCAACGACGTGCTGAACTTCGCGAAGATCGAAGCTGGTCACATCGCCGTGGTGTCGGAGCCCGTGGACCTCGCCGAGGTATTCGCCAGCATTCGTGAATTCGTGGAGCTGCAGCTCCAGGAGAAATCAATTCAGTTCACGCTCAGCCACACCGTCCCGGGTGAGCTGGTGTGTGGTGACGGGGACAAGGTGCGACAGGTCCTCATCAACCTGCTCTCCAACGCGATCAAGTTCACTCCGAGGGGCGGGCTGATCGAGCTTAAGTGCGTCGCCGACGACGAGATGTTTCACATCTCGGTGCGCGATACCGGAACGGGCATTCCGCCGGACAAGCTGGAAGCGATCTTCGAGCCGTTCGTCCAGGTGAGCCGCGACTATTCATCGAAGCACCAGGGAACGGGACTTGGCCTGTCGATCAGCCG
>DASTTD010000380.1:0-4067 GCA_035760325.1 Gemmatimonadaceae bacterium | reverse complement strand
TCGGTCTCCGTTCCCACCCCGAGCGCCGTCAGGTTCGCGGCGACGGCGCCGGCCGACCCGGAGCTGGAGCCGCACGGATTTCGGTCGAGCACATACGGATTTTTTGCCTGCCCGCCGCGTGCGCTCCAGCCGCTCGTCGAGCGCGTCGACCGGAAATTCGCCCACTCGCTCATGTTGGCCTTGCCCAGCAGAATTGCGCCCGCCTCGCGCAGTCTCTGCGCGATGAACGCGTCGCGCCGCGGAATCGAGCCTTCCAGGGCATACGAGCCGGCCGTCGTCGTCATCCGGTCCGCGGTGCCGATATTGTCCTTCAGCAATACGGGAATGCCATGCAGGAGTCCCCGCACCCGTCCCGCCTTTCGCTCCGCGTCCAGGCTCTCCGCAATTGACCGGGCGTCAGGGTTGATCTCGATCACATGGTGCAGCGCCGGGCCTTTCCGATCGAGATCATCGATCCGCTCGAGGTACTGATCGACGATGGAGCGGGCGGTGAGGCGGCCAGCGGACATTGCTGACTGGAGATCCGTGATCGTCGCTTCCTCGAGCTCGAATTTCGCGAGCGAGTCCGGTGCGCGATCGACGCTGCCGATCGCCTGGTCTCCCGCGGTGGCGAGCGGCAATCCACCGAGCGGACGGCCGCGCAACACCAGCGCCCCAGCGACGGTGCCCAGTCGAACGAAGTTCCTGCGATCCATTTGAGTTCTCCTCAGTCGAAATCGAGCGCCAGATCGAGCGCCGGTGCCGAATGCGTGAGCGCCCCGACTGAGATCCAGTCGACTCCCGTCTCGGCGATGCCTCTCACCGTGTCGAGCGACACGCCGCCTGATGCTTCCGTTACCGCCCGTCCGTCGACAAGCCTCACCGCTTCGCGCATCTCCGCCAGCGTCATGTTGTCGAGCATGATGACATCGGCGCCCGCGTCGAGTGCCGCGCGAACCTGGTCGAGGGTCTCACACTCCACCTCCACCTTGATTCCCATCGGAGCGACGGCTCGGGCGCGCTTCACCGCAACGCCAATATCCCTGTCGACGGCGGCAAGGTGATTGTCCTTGATCAGCACCGCATTCGACAGGTCCATGCGGTGGTTCATGCCACCGCCGGCACGGACTGCGTACTTCTCCAGGCGGCGCCAGCCCGGAGTCGTTTTTCTCGTATCGAGAATGTGAGCGCCGGTTCCAGCGACCGCGTCTACGTAACGCGCGGTAAGCGTGGCAATGCCGGACAATCGCTGGACGAAATTGAGCGCGACCCGCTCGGCCGAGAGAAGCCCCCGGGCGTGGCCGGACAGAAACATCACGGGCGTCGACTCCGTCACCCTCGATCCGTCGTCCTGGTCGACGCGTATGGTCACGGCCCTGTCCAGCTGCTCGAACGCTTCGCAGGCGAGCGCGAGTCCCGCTATGACACCACTCTGCCGCGCGACGAGGCGACAGCGTGCTCTGCGGTCCGACAGCACCGTCGCCGCGGTGGTGATGTCGTGCTTCGTGTCGTCTTCCTCGAGCGCCGCGGCCACGATCGACGAGATCTCCTTCCGCGTGAGATGAAGGTGAAGGCCTTCTTCCCAAAAGAAGCCATGAGAGGCCAGCTCGCTTCCCTGTCCTTGCTTGCGCGTCATTCCCCTGGATCCACCGATGCTCCGGGAACGGGCGACAGCGGCGTCTGACCTCCGATCGACACCATTCGTTCGATCGCCAGCCGTGCCCGTGCAGCGATTTCGGGCGGCACCGTGATGCGGTGCTCCATGTGCTGGAGCGAGCTGAGAACCTTCGGGAGCGTCGTCACCTTCATGAACGCGCAGACCGCTTCCGGGTTGGCCGCATGAAAAGTCCTCGACGGGTTCTCACGACGAAGCCGGTGCAGGATTCCCACCTCCGTTGCCACGATGAACTCGTCGTTGTCCGAGATCCTCGGGCGGCGGATCATGCCTTCGGTCGAGAGTATCTGTACACCAACTGGATCGATGTCTCCGGCGGATACCGCCTCGACGACACTGGTCGCGCAGCCGCACTCGGGGTGAATCAGAAATTCCGCGCCCGGATGCGCTGCCCGCTGCAGGCGGATGTCCTCGGGGTCGATTCCCGCGTGCACATGACATTCTCCCATCCAGACGTGCATGTTCCTGCGTCCCGTGATGCGCCGCACGTGCGCGCCAAGAAACATATCCGGCAGGAACAGGATCTCGCGGTCGGCGGGAACGGAATTCACGATCTCGACCGCGTTGCCCGAAGTACAGCAGTAATCACTCTCGGCTTTGACTTCCGCGGTCGTGTTCACATAGGAAACCACTACTGCCCCGGGGTGCTCGGCTTTCCAGGCCCGGAGCTGGTCGGCGTCGATCGTCGCGGCGAGTGAGCAGCCGGCGGCGAGGTCGGGCAGGAGCACTGTCTTCGCCGGGGAAAGGACGGCCGCGGTCTCGGCCATGAAGTGGACGCCGCAGAAGACGATGACCTCGGCCTCCGTCTTCGCGGCTTCGCGGCTCAGTCCGAGCGAGTCGCCGACGAAGTCCGCGACATCCTGGACCTCGGCGCGCTCATAGTTGTGCGCCAGGATCACCGCGTTCCGCGTGCGCGCGAGCTTTCTGATCTTCTCCGAAAGCTCGGCGTACCCGTTGGCGGTCCTCTTCACTTCGTCCATTCGATGTGTCTGCCGCTCCATTTCCTTTTCGCGCGGGGAAAGTCGCTTCTATAATGTCCGCCCCGCGATTCCTTTCTCAACAGTGCGGCGTCGGCAATGAGCAGGGACGTCTGCACCATGTTCGCCTCTTCCGTGGCACCGTGCGGCAAACGGGACTCGATGCCTTTCAGCTTCTCGAGACCGAGGCGCAGTCCTTTGGCTGTTCGATCGATGCCACAGTAATCCCACATCACCTGCCGAATGTCGTCAGCGGCTACCTGTGCCGCTCCACGATCGCGCAGAACGGGAACCTCCCATTTCGTTTTTCTGGGCGGCGCTCCCGCCTTTTCCGAGTCGATCATATCGCGCGCGACGCGCTCGGCGAACACCAGTCCCTCGAGCAGTGAGTTCGATGCGAGCCTGTTGGCGCCGTGAACGCCTGTGCGCGAGACCTCGCCGCATGCGTACAATCCATACATGCTAGCCCGGCCCCGAAGATCCGTGACGATGCCGCCCATCATGTAGTGAGCGGCGGGGGTGACCGGAATCAGCTCCTTCGACGGATCGATGCCGCGCGCGCGGCACAGCGCGAAGATGCCCGGAAAGCTCTTGATGAAGAGCCGCCCCAGCTTCCTGGCATCGAGCCACACCTGGCGACCGCCGGCTTTCTCGCGGAAGATCTCGCGGGCCACCACGTCGCGCGGCGCGAGCTCGGCCAGGCGATGGCGTCGAAGCATGAAGCGTACGTGCTCGTCGTTGAGCAGGACCGCTCCCTCGCCACGCACGGCTTCCGAGATCAGCGCCAGCGGATTTTCGGGAGTGTCGAGAGCAGTCGGGTGGAACTGCACGAACTCCATATCGGCCAGCTTCGCGCCTGCCCGGTGGGCGATTGCGTATCCATCTCCGGTAGCCACCTGCGGATTCGTCGTGTAGCGATAGAGCTGGCCGCAGCCGCCGGTCGCCAGCACGGTTGCATCAGCTATGATCTCGACCGGCTTTCCCGCTACGGCGGCACGCACGCCGTAACAGACACCATCCTGGACGATCAGCTCGAGTATGCGCGTCCTCTCGAGAACTTCGATGCGCTCGCTCTCCTTCACCCGCTGGATCAGCGTTCGTGCGACCTCGGCTCCGGTTTGATCGCCGTGGGCATGGACGATCCGGCGGCGCGAGTGCGCTGCTTCGCGACCGAGCTTGAAGTCCCCGCCCGGCTCGAGGTCGAAGCGAGCGCCCGCCGCGCTCAGCTCGCGTACACGGGCGGGGCCTTCCTCCACGAGCACCTGGACCGCCGCGGCGTCGCACAGGGCGGCTCCGGCCGCCAGGGTGTCCCGCCGGTGCAGCGCCGTCGAATCTCCCGCGCCCAGTGCGGCGGCGATACCTCCCTGAGCGTACGCGGTCGCACTGTCGAAGAGCGAGCGCTTCGTCAGCACCATCACGTCTCCGCCGGCGGACGC
>DASTTD010000379.1:0-13659 GCA_035760325.1 Gemmatimonadaceae bacterium | reverse complement strand
GCAGCCTGCTCCTCGCCGGATACAGGACGATCGAATTTCCCTTCGACGAGATCGTCACTCCGTCCTTTTGGCTGGAGCAGCGGTGGTCGCTGCACCAGCTGACAGGCCTCATGCGCACCTGGTCGGCCACATCCCGCTTTGCGGCCGCGCACGGCCGCGACCCGGTCGCCGACATCGAGACGCAGTTGGCCGGTGAATGGGGAGATCCCGATGAAGCCCGGCTGATTCGTTGGCCTCTTTACCTTCGCGCCGGACGCGTTCCCGCCTGACGCGCTCCGCCTGACGCGACGCCGCAACGTTGCAGCCGGCGGTTGAATCCGTTGACTCGCGCGGCAATACTGCAGCGATGAGCCAGGCGAGATCGTTGGCCGCGATGGCGGGAATGGCGCTGCTTGGCGCGCTTTCTTTTCCCATTCGCGGCCAGACTCAGCACCAGCATGACCGGCCGCCGGCGAGTGGACCGGGAGACACGCTCGCAAGCGCCCCGACGACGCCGAGCCGGCCTGCAACCGACTCCGCGCGCGTCGCTGATTCGCTGCTCAGGACCTGCCGTCAGCATGAGAGCCACTCGCTCGACGCGTATTCCGATTGCATCGCGAGCGGACTATCGGCTCTGTCTTCCGCGGGAAACATTGCCCTCGCCCTCGGCACCCTGGATCGCCTGCTCCACGATGAGCCCTCGCTCTCGAGGATAGTGCATCCGCTCGCCCACGCGCTCGGATACGCGGTGCAGTCGACGCCCCGGACCGCGTCACTGCTCCTCGCACAGTGCGACGACCGGTACCAGTCCGGCTGCTACCACGGCATTCTTCAGCGCTATTTCGCGACGCGAATGGGAATGCCGCTGGCGCAAGCCGTTCTCACCGCTCCCTGCGATCCGTTTCGCGGCAATGCCGGGCATTTCCGGCTGTTCGCCTGCCTGCACGGCACCGGTCACGGTCTCATGATGTATCACCGCTACGACGCCAGGGCCGCGCTTCCTGACTGCGATCGTCTCGCGGCCGAGTGGGACCGGTCGAGCTGTTACGGCGGCGTGTTCATGGAGCACAACATGGGCGCCCGAATGCAGGCATTCGGCGAGGGGGACTTCGGAATGCACCGGCATTCGACACCGGCGTCAGCGGTGACCCTGTTCAAGCCCGGCGATCTTCACTACCCATGTAATGCCACCCCGGAGCGCTACCGGCGCGAATGCTACTCGTTGCAGGCCGACATCATTCTGCCGGCGCTGAAACACGACTACCGGCGGGCGGCGAAAATCTGCGACGAGGCCGGGGCGACTCCGCTGGTGCGCGCCTGTTACAGCGGGCTGGGGAGAAACGCATCCGGCGGGCAGGGCTCGGATTTCGACGGGATCATGCGGAGATGCGCGAGCGGGTCCGCCTCCGGATCCCCGTTCTGCTACGAGGGAGCGGTGCGGCAGCTGGCCTACGCGGCCAGCGAGCTGCCACGCGGTACCGCTTTCTGCCGGGCGCTTGCGGCGAGCGAGTCACGCATGCGCTGCTGGGCCGGACTCGGACTCCAGATCGGCGGATTCTTCGTCGGTGACCCCGCGCGCCGCAGCGCCTGCCAATCGGATCGGGCGGCGGATGTCGAGGCTTGCCTGAACGGCGCGGGCGTGGGTGGCGTCGTGAAGACGAATGACGACCTCTGATCGCGTGGAACGTCTGATACAGTACGCTGACGAACATGGAAGGGGTCGGCTGAGCGATACCGATCTCGAGGAGATCGACGCAGTGCCCCGCGTCGCGGTCTGACGCGAACCAGCAAGGCGCACCAGGTGTAGCAGTGTGGCGCACCTCAGTCGAGGGCGCACCAAACAAATCACGAACCGGAGAAATTTGTGAACCGTTTATTCATTGCATCAATGCTGGCCGGACTGGCCCTGGCCGCTCCCGCGAAGGACATGAGCGCGCAGGACGTGAACCCGTTCGAGATCGGCGGCGCCATCGGAGCCGCCGTTCCCGTCGGTGATCTCGGCGACGTGACCGACCTGGGCTACAACGCCACGTTCATGCTCGGCTACAATCCGGTGTTCCTGCCGGTCGGCCTTCGTTTCGACGCGGCGTACAACGAGTTCGGCATCAGCGACACCGACGGCAACGTCAACATTCCGAGCTTTACCGCGAACGCGATCTTCAAGCTCCCCACTGGCGGATTCACGCCTTACGTGGTCGGCGGCGCGGGACTGTATCGCGTCAGTGCCCAGCTGTTCGGTGCCACAGAGTCGGAAAACCGGTTTGGCTGGAACATCGGCGGCGGTATCAGCATGCCGCTGAGCGGCTTCAAGGTGTTCGTCGAAGCCCGCTACAACAATGTCAGCGGCGAGGGCGGATCCACCGACCTCAGCTTCGTGCCGATCGTCTTCGGCGCGAGCTTCTAGGAAGGTTTGGCACCGCAACAAAAGAGGCCAGCCCGAAAGGGCTGGCCTCTTTCTGTTTACTGAAGCGGTCTACTGCACCGCGTTGATCATGTCGAAGATCGGCAGGTACATGGCTACGACCATTCCACCGACGACCACGCCGAGGAACACGATCATGATCGGCTCGAGCAGCGAGAGCAGGTTGCTCACCGCCGCATCGACTTCTTCGTCGTAGAAGTCGGCGATCTTGGACAACATCTCGTCCAGACCACCGGTCTGCTCACCGACAGCGATCATCGAGATCACCATCGGCGGAAACACCTTCGATTTCTGAAGCGGCTGCGCGATCGTGTCGCCGCCGGCGATGGAAGCCCGCGACGCCATGATCGCATCCTGGATTACGCGGTTACCGGCGGTCTTCGCGGTGATCTCGAGACCCTCGAGGATGCTGACGCCGGAGCTGATGAGCGTTCCCAATGTGCGTGTGAAGCGCGACACCGCCGATTTGCGCAGCACGTCGCCGAGCACCGGCATCCTGAGGGCCAGCCGGTCGATGACGAGCTTGCCGCTGTTGGAGGCGTAGTAGCGCTTGAACAGGAACCCGAAAGCGATGAATCCGCCGCCGAGCATCCACCAATACGCGTTGAGGAACTTCGACGCCGCGATGACGATACGAGTCGGGAGTGGAAGCGCCTGTCCGACGGATGCGAACATGTTCTCGAACACCGGAATCACGAACAGCAGCAGCACGATGATGGCGATCGCCGCCACGCTCATGATGACGGACGGGTAAATCATGGCGCCCTTCACCTTTCTCACCAGCGCATCGTTCTTCTCGAGGAAGGTGGCCAGACGCATGAGAATCGTGTCGAGAATACCACCGGCCTCGCCGGCGGCGACCATGTTGACGTAAAGATTGGTGAACGCCTTCGGGTGCTTCGACAGCGCATCCGCGACGGTATTACCTGATTCCACGTCGAACACGACCTTTCTGGTCACTGCGGCCAGAGCCTTGTTATCCGTCTGCTCCGACAGGATCGTCAGCGCCTGCACAAGTGGCAGACCCGAGTTGATCATCGTCGAGAACTGCCGGGTGAAGATGACGATATCGCGGGTCTTGATCGCGCCCCGGCTCATTTTGCTGGCCGCATCCTGGTCGATCTTTACGACCGAGAGGCGCTGCTTTCTCAGCTGCGCGATGACATCGTCGCGCGACGGAGCTTCTATCGTGGCAGTCCGCAAATCGCCGTTGAAGGCGCGGGCTGTATATGTAAATGTTCCCATTGACTAATCCTCTCTAACGTTTCGTTGCGTTGCTGACCGCCGGACGCTGTGAGCCGGGCTTGCCGGCCGGATCGTCCGCCGGGTCGAGCTGACCGATCATCCGCTGGAACTCGGTCGGGTCGCCGCTCACGCGCAGGCATTCCTCCGCCGTGACTTCGCGGCTCATGTACAGCTGGTAGAGAGCATCGTTCAGGGTCTGCATTCCCCACTTCTTTCCAGCCTGCATTGACGAGTAGATCTGGTGAACCTTGTCGTCGCGGATCAGGGCGCGGATTGCCGGCGTAACCACCAGAATCTCGGCGGCCATGACGCGACCCTTGCCTTTTGCCTTCGGGAGCAGCGTCTGGGTGACGATTCCTTCCAGCACGAACGCCAGCTGCGCTCTGACCTGCGACTGCTGGTGCGAGGGGAAGACGTCGATGATGCGGTTGATCGCCTCGGCCGCGGAGTTGGTGTGCAGCGTGGCGAAAGCGAGGTGGCCGGTTTCGGCGATCGTCAGCGCGGCCTGGATGGTCTCCAGGTCGCGCATTTCTCCGATCAGGATCGTGTCCGGATCTTCACGGAGCGCGTACTTGAGCGCGTTGGCGAACGACTTGGTGTCGCTGCCGATCTCGCGCTGGTTGATGATGCAGCTCTGGTGCTTGTGAATGAACTCGATCGGATCTTCGACCGTGATGATGTGGCCCTTCCGCTCCCTGTTGATCTTGTCGATCATGGCGGCGAGGGTCGTCGATTTTCCCGAGCCGGTCGGACCGGTGACGAGCACCAGGCCGCGGGGCTTCTCGGCCATCTTCGCGATCGAGCCCGGCAGACCGAGCTGCTCGAAGGTCTTGATCGTGTGCGGGATCTGTCGCACCACCATCGAGACGCACCCGCGCTGCTTGAAGCAGTTGCCGCGGAAGCGAGCCAGGTTCTGGATGCCGAAGGAGAAGTCGAGCTCGTCGTCCAGCTCGAATCTCTTCTTCTGCTGCTCCGTGAGCACCGAGTAGGCGATCTGGAGCGTGTCCTTGGCCGTCATCTCGTGGTCGACCGACGAGTTGGTGATGTCGCCGTCAACGCGAAGCTTCGGACGCTCGCCCGCCACGATGTGGAGATCCGAGGCGTTGCGAGAAACCATCTCCTCGAGCAGCGCGCGCAGATTGATGCCCTGTGGCTTGGGCGGCTGCGGGTTTACCGGCAGGAAATCGAGCTTGGGTGCGGTCATTCTACGGGTGCGTGATGAGTGGGATTATGGTCGGCGCTGGTCTCGCGCACGATCTGGTCGAGCGGACAGATGCCCTTGATCACCTTGAGCCAGCCGTCCATGCGGAGGGTGAGCATTCCCTCCTCGATTGCGGCCTTCTGGATCTCGGCGGCGCCAACGCTCTGCATGATCAGCTTGCGCAGGCGCGGCGTCATGTTCATCACCTCGTACAGACCCTGACGGCCCTTCAAGCCGGTGCCGTCGCACTGCTCGCAGCCCTGGCCGCGGAAGACGGGCAGGTCTTCCATCCTGGTGTCGAGCGTGACTGCCTCGAGGTGAGGTCGGGCAGCGTCGGTCGCGCGTGTCTTCGCGTCCCTGAGGGCCATGTCGGTGAAGTTCAGGTCACGCAGAGTCACACCGCCGTCGATCTTGGCGCCGGCAACTTCCGCGGCGTCCATCTTCTGCAAGGTCGCGCACTTGGTGCAGACCCGGCGAACGAGACGCTGAGCGAGGATCAGGTTGAGCGCCGAGGCGACGTTGAACGGCTCGATGCCCATGTCCATCAGACGCGTGACCGTCTCGGGAGCAGAGTTCGTGTGCAGCGTCGACAGCACGAGGTGACCGGTGAGCGCCGCCTTGATCGCGATGCCGCCTGTTTCGAGGTCTCGAATTTCTCCCAACATGATGATGTTGGGATCCTGGCGCAGGAACGCCTTGAGGGCGGCCGCGAAGGTCATGCCGATCTCTGTCCTGACGAGCACCTGGTTGATGCCGAACAGGTTGTATTCGACCGGATCTTCCGCCGTCATGATGTTGACGTCGATGTTGTTGATCTTCGACAGCGCCGAGTAGAGCGTCGTCGTTTTTCCTGAACCGGTCGGACCGGTTACGAGCACCATTCCGTAGGGGTTCGAGATCGCGTCCATCAGCTCGCGCTCGGCGCGGGGCTCGATGCCGAACTTCTCCAGATCGAGGGTAAGGTTGCCCTTGTCGAGAATACGGAGCACGACCTTCTCGCCGAACAGCGTCGGGAGGGTAGAGACACGGAAGTCGATGATCTTGTTGAGGACCTTCAGCTTGATGCGGCCGTCCTGCGGTACGCGCCGCTCGGCAATGTTGAGGCTCGCCATGATCTTGAAGCGCGAGATGAGCGCCGGGCGCATCTTGATCGGCGGCTTCATGATCTCCTGCAGCGCGCCGTCGATTCGGTAGCGCACGCGCAGATCCTTCTCGAAGCACTCGAAGTGGATGTCGGAGGCGCCCTTCTTTACGGCATCCGTCAGAATTGCGTTGATGAGCTTGACGACCGGGGCTTCGTCGATCGCCGAGATTGCGTTATCAGGTGGAGCCGCAGCTTCGTTCTCGCTCTCCAGAATCTCGACTTCTTCGTTGATGTCCGAGAGGAGGTTCTCCATCTGGACTTCGCCCGACTCGTAGAACTTCTCGATAATGTTGCGAAGCGTGAACTCGCCGGCGATGACCGGGAAGATGTCGAGCCGCGTGATGAACTTGATGTCCTCGAGCACGCCTAGGTGGCCCGGATCCGACAGGGCGATCGTCAGCGTGCGTCCGTCGCGCTTGAGCGGCAGGACGCTGTGCTTGAGGGCGAGATCCCCCGGAATCAGCTTCGCGATCTTGGGATCGACCTGGAACTTCGAGAGGTCGACGGCGGGCATACGGTGCTGGCGCGCCAACATCCGGGTGAGATCGGTCTCCTTTACGTAACCGAGCTTCACCAGGTTGTAGCCGACCCTCGTACCGTTATTTCTCTGCTCCTGAAGAGCCTTGTTGACCTGGTCCTGGGTCACCAGCCCTTCTCTCAAAAGCAGATCGCCAATCCTAAGCGCGGTTGCGGCAGGAGCTGTCAAGAACGCGTATCCCTCGGGTGGGGCTTCCTGGATGCTTTTGGCAGCTCGGAACGCCTGGGTATGACTGTGTTGTTAGGACGCGGTAGGAGCGAGAAGGTTACGCTGGTATCGAGCTTTCCTACCATAGAGGGACCGATCCCTTTCACCCTCAGGAGACCCTCCCTGGATCCGAAGGGACCGAAGGAGTCGCGGTCGGCCACAATCCGCCTGGCCAGGGCGGGACCGATGTGCCTGAGGGACTCGATCTCTTCGGCCGTGGCAACGTCGAGATCGACGGGACCAGGACGCCGGGGAGGCGCCTTCCGTTTTCTACCCTTTTTCGGCTTCCGGCCTGCCTTTCTGGCCGAATCCGCCGCCTTTATCTGGGATTCGAGGGCGGTACGCGCAGGCCCTTCCGGCGCGCTTGCCTGGGAGGCCCGATAGACCCTCGTCCCGGTTCCGAGGACGAGGACCGCCGAGAAGAAGAGCAGCGCCTTTCGCTCGGCCTGGGTTGCCATGGCTGCAACCATAGTGAGCTAGCCCTTGGGACCGACATCGGAGGACGGCGATGGATCCCCAAATGCCGCATCGGCCGCTTGCTGGGGAGAGGGACTTTTGAGTTTTGAGTCGACCGTTTTTCCGTTGTGCGTTATTGAGTGCCAAACGCGTTGTGCGTTGTAACGCAACAACGGACAACGCAACAACGGTAAACTCAAAACTCAAAAAGCGACTTCAAGTTATAGAAAAGCCCTACCGGACCTACATTCTGAAGTCGTGAGTGGTTAGAGGCCGCCCGTCACGGCCGGGTTACGAGTGCCGTGGCTACATCCCCAACAATCGCCAGCGACCGGGCAGAAACCTTGTCCATGGTATCCATCTGCGTGTGGTGCGCATCGTAGGTCAGATCGATGACGTCGATCACGCGGAGGCCGGCGTTGAGAAGGGGTATGTGATCGTCGGTCACGGGTCCCCCGCTTTCCTGGACGAAGATGCTCCCGTACCCGAGATCGGCCGCCGTCTGCCATACCCGCGCCACGACCTCTGGAGCGCGTTGAAACGAGTGCGCCTCGTAAGGGATGCGCAGGTCGCTGTCTCCGATCATGTCCCAGACCACACCGAACAAGGGCTTGTAATCCGGCGACGGCAGATGTGAGGCGAAGTAGGCGGACCCGATCAGTACGTCCACTTCCGGCGGTCCGAACTCGCCGTAATCCTCACCATCCACGAACAGCAGGTCGACGCCGACCGTGGGCTTCTGCTGCTTCAGCACGTCGCCGAGCGCGATAAAGAGCCCGACGCCCGAGGCGCCATCGTTGGCGCCGGGGACCGGCAGCTTGCGATCGGCATCGCTGGCGGCGGCCTCCGAAATCGGACGCGAATCCCAGTGGGTGACATACAGCACCCTCTCCGGAAGCTCGGGCCGGAACCGGGCCAGGATATTTCGCATTGGCAGCTTCTTTCCGCTCGCGGTGGTGTGCGTCCATGACTGCACGATCACCGTATCGGCACGCGAGCGCATCTGCGCGATTATCCAGTCACCTGCCTTTTTCGCGGCGGGAGTTCCGGGTACGCGCGGTCCGAAGTCGAACTGCGCCTTCGCGTAAGCGAGTGCCGCGGTGCCGTTGAAGGCCGTCGCGCCGCCCGCGGGCTCCTTCGTGGCCGCGCTGCCGCGCTGGGCGTCTCCGCTGCAGGCGACCCCGGCGATCGCCGCAGTCACTATGATCGCAATCGACCTCACTTGAATTCTCCGGCGTAGAACTGGAGATGCATAACCGCGCTCAGCACCGTCTGGGTGAACCGCCGGTTAAGGTTACGGTCGAAACTCTCCACGCGCGACAGCACGAAGCTCGAAGTGAGATTCTCGGCGACGTCGGTATCGGCGCTCATGCTCAGGGCCCGGCGGCCGTTGTCGGACAGGCGGCTCTCCCCGGTGAATGAAAACGGATTCACGACGAAATTCTGTCCCTGGCTCTCCTGGTATGTGACGCGAGTGCGCAGATCGCTGCGCGCCGCCCAGTCGGGTGGCAGCGCCCACGGCTTGGCGAGATCGACGTTGAAGTCGAAGTTGTTGCCGTTGCTGCGCAGGCCCGGCCTCGAATCCAGTCGTTTGGTGAGGGAGAACCCCACCGTGCTCGAGAGCGGGCGCGCGCCCGCGAACACCACCGACGCGCTCATCGGAAAGCTGCGTACGCGCAGCCGTCCGCTGTCGTCGAAATCCTCGTCGAGCAGTGCCTGGGTGCCGTTGAACTGTCGGGTCTCGAGCATGCGGGCATTGGCGCCAAGGCTCGAGACGAACGACCGCAGTCCCGCCGGCCTGCCGCTCCACCTTAGCGAGATGTCGGGAAACACGATCTGGGTCCCGTCCACCACCTCCTGCCGCTCGTCGAACCGGCGCGTCCAGTTACGGGTGTTGATGCGCTGATATCTGGTGGCGATGCTGGCCCCGCCCGGAAGATTGAGCGACTGATTCACGGACAGTTGCGTGACGAGGCCCGCGCTGGTGGCGAGATCTCCCTTCAGCTGTCGGAAGGTGTTGATGCCGCCGAGCGCGAACTGGTAGAGCAGCGGGGCGCGACGGGAGCTGCCGTCGTACACCGAGAGGAGGCTGCGGTTGAAGTTCACGTCGACGGGCTGGAGACCACTGAGCAGTCCGCGCAGTAAGCTTGCGCTGTCGGTGTAGAGCTTTACCGCCCGCGGAAGATCCAGCGTCAGACCCGCGGTCATGGTCTGGGAATTTCCCAGCCGGCGAGGGATGCGGAAGTTTCCCGTTGTGTCCCGCTCGCGCGTGAAGCTCAGTGTGTTGGGATCCCGCAGCATGTTGTACGACGTTCCGAAATCGAGCCGGGGGCGGAACCATGCGGTAATAGGCGGCGAGATGTTGATTCCCGCCTGCATCGCCCGCTCGCGCTCCAGCCCGGTGTCGGCGCCGAGGAAGTCGTCGCGGTCGGTGGTCGCGATAATTCCGAGGGGTGAGCTGCTGCCGTATCCACGCAAGTCCCGCACGGATGTGAAATCCCAGCGCACGGACGCCGCCTTGACCGGCCGGAAGACGAGGCTGCTGCCGTTTCTCCAGGTGGTCGTCCGTCCGCGTGCGGAGCGCGCCGAGTCGTCGAACGCCGCGGCGGGCTTGAGGAAGGAAGCGCGGTCGTCACGTCCATTCGTGTACACGCTGGTGAGATGCAGCTCGGTCGGCGTCCAGCGCGAAAGCCCCGGCAACAGCGCGCGCGTGACGTTGAAGTCGAGCCCGACGATCAGGTTGTTCGCGCGGCCCTCCTCGTACTCGCTGCGCGACCTTCCGCTCGTGAACGCGGAGTTGAGCGAGAGATTGTTGATGATCGGAGAGTAGAACTTCCCGGTGGATGGCGTCGATTTCCGCAGGCTGAAGGTGACCGACGTCGCGGCGGATCTGGGCGTCCGCAGGCCCTCGATTGCTTCGGCCTGAATGTCGGACTGCGAGAGATAGAAGGGATCGACCGCATCGGAGGTGTAGTTGATGGTCACCGGCATCGATATGCCCAGTGAGGCTGGCAGCAGCTTCTCGAGACGGAATGCGGAGCTGAGGCTCAGCGCATTGTCGGCAAGGAACGTCGGCTGCTCGGACAGCTGCCTGAAATGCGGATCACGCCTGCTGCCGCTGACGCGGATGTCGGCGAAATCACTCGCGACGATGGACAATCCGACCTGCCCGGCGAATCCGGCTTCGCTGACCACGCCCCCGAGGCGCATGTCGTCGACCCAGAGCTCGAGCGTGTCGCCCGGATTCAACGGGCTCGGCGAGTTTGCGGACGGAAGACGCAGCATGCCGACCGCGAGCTCCTGCACCGCCGCCAGGTTCGGCGGACTCACCGCGGGATTGATGCTGTACACGATGTAGCCGCCGTCGCAGGCGGCGTAGCGGTCCCCCGGCGTCGACCCGACCGGAAGCGGAGTGTTCGCGATGAGCACCGAGTCTACCCCGGTGCACGTGTTCCGCGGCGTACCCTTGAGCAGAGCATTCTGAATCTGCGCCCGCAGGGCGAACAGCTGGTCGAAGCTGACCCGGATTTCCGGCAGCCACGCCGTCTTGGTGTTTCCAGAATTGATCGGAGTGCGATACATGTAGAAGTTGTTTTCGTCGCGACCGATCTTGACGTAGAACTGAAGCTCGCCCGAGGCGCCCCAGCCGTTACGGATCCCCTGCGCCCAGAGCCGCAGCTCCTGGTAGCCCATGAAGTTCTTGTCCCCTTCCGGGAAGCGGTAATACGCCTCCGCTCTCTCGTAAGGCTGCAGCCCTGTCGCCGTCAGACGCAGCGATCTCTCGTTGATCTGCACGCGACCGGGCTGAAACGCGACCGTTTTACTGGTCGGCGCGTCGGTCACGCCGGGAGGGGATTCGTAGCGCACGCCTCCGCTGACGTTGCGGTCCTGTGTGCCGATCACTCCGGAATTCACGACTCCCGTCGAGGTCTCGCTGCCAGCGATTCCCCTCAATGTCCTGTTGGCCACCTTGAGCCAGGGCGCTCCGGTCAGCCGCAGCCGCGCCAGGGGCACCGTGGTGAATTCGCCTTCGCCGACGCCGTCTCCCGAGATGAGCGTGATCCGCAGAGAGCGCGCGCGGCGAAGGAGCGGCCGGCCCAGCGAATCGTCGGGCTGACGGAAAGGAATCCTGAAGAGCACCCAGCACACCGTCTCGTTTGGACGGGGGTTGGTCGACAGCCGCGGCGCGATGGAGCATTTACCCTCTCGGACATGCTTCGTGGTATCTCCGAGATTGACGATGTAGCGCTGCCATTGCTCGGAGTCGCGCTCGCTGCTCGTGAGGTTGATCACGTTGTCGGCGTCGATGTCCTCCTCATCGAGCCGGTTGTTGTTCACCGTGCAGTTGGTCGTGGCATCGCCGAGGTGCTGGCGCGTTCCATAGCCGCCCCTGCATGTCGGGAAAGCCCGGTAGTCCACGGTTTGCGGAGTGGTCCCGGGGATGGTGTCGATCACCGCGCGCAGCGTGTCGACGACGTCCCCGGGAAGACCTCTGTCGTTCGTTGCGGTGTTGAACGCCCGGGAAAAAGGATCGCGCTCGCTGTCCAGCCGGTCGAAGCCCTGGATCTTCTTTCCGCGATAGGTCGAATCGTTCTCACCGGTGGAAAGCGCTCGCACGAACAATGAATCAGGACTGAAGGCAACGCTATTCTCCGAGACTTCCCCGAAATCGAAAACGACGACGGGGTTCCTCGAGAGACGGGCTCCCTTGGGAATCTGCGCCCAGAACTCCAGGTTCTCCGCGCGCGAGACGTCGGAGCCGCTCACGCCCAGCGTGGTGCGAATCGATCGCCAGCGACGGCCCGGCGTCGCGCCGGGGGTCAGCCATCGGAACTGCCTGTTCACGTTGTCGAACAACCCACCGACGCTCAGCGGATAGAGCGTCAGCCAGAGCAGCTGCTCCGGACCGGTGATGCCCGTCCCCGCGAATGCGGCGAGTGAATCGATATCGGTGATGCTGAACCGGACCGCTCGTCCTTCGGCATCGACACCGTTGCTCTGCCACGCGAGTGTGGATGCGCGGCTCAGATCGAACACGCCGGCGCCGAACCGGGCGGGGAGGCTCGTGCCGAGCGCCGGCTGGCTGCTGTAATACCACTGCTGGTCGGACAGCGGAATCGCCAGCCCGCCCTCTCCCTCGAACGATTCGATGTATGCCTGTTGTCCCGCGCTCGTGTTGGGCCGGCTGCCCGCGACCTCGGCGGAGAATCCGATGCGCGAAGGAGCAGACGTCTCGCCGAACGGCAGCCGGGAAACGAGGCGGGTGAGGGGCTCGGCATCGAAGCTGAAGAGGGCGTTGACACCGGCAACGAGCGATGCCGCCGGCTCGAAGCCAAGCGGCGGCCGGGTGAAGTTCGTCCGCTGGCTCTGGGAGATCGCCGTGAAGTTCAGCTGGCCATTCGAGAATGGAAACTCCGCGGTCGCGCCGAAGATCGAGGTGGGCGTCTCCTCGAAGACCGGATTTTCCTCGTACTGCACCGTAACCTGTCGGGGGCGCGGAAAGAGCGTGTCGGGCCGGTTGAATGACACGCGCCCGAGGTCGTAGTCGACGGAGTAATCGGTTCCGCGTGTGAGCGGGATGCCGTCGACGAGCAATCGCTCCGAGTTCGGACGGAGCTGCACGCTGCCCAGCATCAAGGTGCCGCTCTGGCCGCCGCCCTCTTCCTGGTAGCGGACGCGAATGTGGTAGACGGCGACCGGCCGCTGGGAGGACCGGACGTACTCCGGGGGCGTCGTGTAGATCGTGTCGTTGGTGGGATTCCCTCCGACGGCGAGACCGTTCGACGCGAACGGCTTCGCGGATGGGAAGACGAGAAACTGGTCGCGAATGGTCCGTGCGCCGGCCGAGCCCAGACTCAGCTCGAAGTTGGGATCGCTCGGCCTCGGCCAGAGGCGGTTCTCGAGGTCGAAGCTCGAGCTGTTCGTCGCCTGCGCGAGCCCAAACAGCTTGAGGTAGGTATCCGCACCTCCCGCCGCGGGTTTTTCCTGATCCTCGCTGCTGCCGGTCACGACTTTCAGCGTGACGCTCTGGCGCCGCAGGTCCGCGCCACCGAGGCGATACACGCTCCGGATTTCCCGGTCGAAAGCGGGGTCGCCGGGCTGGACGTCCGGATCCCAGAGCAGGTTCGCGAACTGTTCCTTCGAGCGATCGAAGACGAGGTCGGGCGTTCCACCGGTGCTCGTGAACACCGTGTCACGTCCGTTGAGCCGCACCCGGTACGCGACGACCAGTCGCTCGTTGTTGAGCGCCAGCGGACGCACGAGGGCGATCCAGAGAAGCGATGGATCGGCGTAATAGTCGACGCCCTCGCGCAGATATTCGTAGACCTGTCCGCGCCGCGACCTGGGGTGGCCGATGAGTCGGAACTGCGGCCCGCTCGGATTGGACGGCTGACCGCCGATGAGCAGCCGGTAGAGAAAGATCTTTTTCGGACGCAGCGTATCCGGCAGGGATGCGGAAAGGGCGG
>DASTTD010000378.1:0-3456 GCA_035760325.1 Gemmatimonadaceae bacterium | reverse complement strand
TCCGGGTCGTGGAGGAGTGTTCCGATGAACTGCACTTTCTGCTGCATTCCACGCGACAGCTCGTCGACTTTCGCGAGACCCCAGTCCTTCTCCGGCGTCTTCAGCGACAGCCGCTCCATCCACTCGTCGATGCGCCGGTCGGCCTCGCGTGCGCGCACTCCCTTCAGCTCCGCCAGAAATTTCAGAACGTCCCTCACCTGCATCTTCCGGTAAAGCCCGCGCTCTTCGGGGAGATATCCGAGTCGCTCGGTGATTTTCGGATCGCTGGATGGCCTGCCGAAAATGGTGATGGTGCCGGTATCCGGAGCAATGATGTTGAGAATCATCCGGATGGTGGTCGTTTTCCCCGCGCCGTTCGGTCCCAGCAGTCCATAAACGCTTCCGGCGGGCACGCGAAGCGTCAGCTCGCGGACGGCGGTGTGCGCCGCATAGCGCTTCGTTATACGCTGTATGTCGATCGCGTTGCCGGTCATGTAGTTTCGCGTGAGCTGGACGCAGCAATATACGCCCCCTGAATATGCCTCTGTCAGAATCGTTGCCGATTGCGCTGCTTTTCTTCGCCATGGCCGCACTTTACGCCTCGGTCGGTCACGCGGGAGCGTCCGGTTATCTCGCAGTGATGGGTTTGTTCGGCTTTGCGCCGGCGGTGATGCGGCCAACCGCACTGGCGCTCAACATCGTGGTCGCGCTCGTCGCCGCGATCCGGTTTCGGCGGGCAGGCTTATTCAGCTGGAGGCTGTTCTGGCCGTTCGCGATCGTCTCGATTCCCGCGGCTTTCGCCGGCGGGGCAATGGTGCTTCCTGCGCGCACATACACGATTCTCGTCGGCGCGGTGCTGATCTATGCGGCGGGCTGGATGTTCCACTCGGCGCAGGCGAGCGCTGACCAGCCTACGCGTCCACCTTCACTGTGGGCCGCACTACCGGTAGGCCTCGCTATCGGTTTGCTCTCCGGTCTCACCGGAGTGGGCGGTGGAATCTTCCTCAGCCCGATTCTGATTTACATGGCGTGGGCGGATACGCGGGTAACGTCCGGAGTCGCGGCAGCATTCATACTGGTCAACTCGATCGCGGGACTCCTCGGCAACGTCGCTGGAATAGAGGTGATACCGGCGAGTATCTGGGTTTGGGCGGTTGGCGTTTTAGCCGGAGGATGGATCGGTGCGAGCTACGGCAGCTCTCACGCTCCGACACCGGTGCTGCGCCGCCTGCTGTCACTGGTTCTGGTGATTGCGGGAGTCAAGCTGATTCTGTTCTGAATCCGGCCATTCGGAATCACTCTTCGTGATGGCCCGCGCTTCGCAACATATGCGGCGTATCGGAGGATCAGCATGAGGGACTGGGCGGCCCGCGTCGACTCGCTTCTGAACGAGCTGGGAAAAAACATCAACGCCGCCACGCGGATCGCTCGCTCGATTTTCGACGACGATCCGCTGGAAATACTGGCTTATCGCGGCTATGGCGACGGATCCCGCGCGCACGTTTATGGCCGGGTGCTGGAGAAGCGCGGAGTGAGTGCCAGCACCGACAGCGACTCGACTCTTCGCAACCTCCTGAACACGCTGCGCCGCGCTGAGAGCGATCCTCTTCCCTTCGCGCGCGTGAAAGTCGAGTACGCCGGGACGGCGTCGGACATGGACGCCGACGACGAAGGATTTTTCGGCGGGTGGGTAAGCGTCGACCCGCCGATCCTGACCGACGCCGAATGGCACAAGTACGAGGTCAGTCTCGTCACTCCGCCAGCCCTCGCTGTGCCGCCTGTAAAGGGCACCGGCGAAATCCTCGTACCTTCCCCGAGTGCGCGTTACGGGGTGATCAGCGATATCGACGACACCGTCATTCAGTCGCGCGTGTCCAACTTTCTCCAGGCCGCTCGCACGGTGATGCTGGGAAACGCGCGCACGAGGCTGCCGTTTCCGGGAGTGGCGGCGTTCTATCAGGCGCTGAGAAACGGGCTCGGCGGCGATGAGAAGAATCCGGTCTTCTACGTCTCGAGCAGTCCGTGGAACATCTACGATGTCATCGGCGAGTTCATGGATCTTCAGAAGATTCCGCACGGACCGCTGCTGCTGAGAGACTGGGATATCGGCTTTGGATCGCTGTCATCAGACCGGCACTTCGACCACAAGGGCGTCGCAATAAGAAACATCATGCAGACCTACCCCGCGCTGCAGTTCATCCTCATCGGAGATACGAGTCAGCACGACCCGGAGATCTATGAGCAGATCGTGCGGGAATTTCCGGCGCGCGTCAAAGCCATCTACATCCGCGATGTTACCGGAAGCGCGGAACGCTCATCCTCGGTGAAAAAACTCGCTGAGCAGATCGTTACAGCGGGGTCGACCCTCGTTCTGGCGGAGGACACCCTTGGCGCAGCCAGGCACGCGGCCGAGCGGGGCTGGATCGCCGACGCGGAGCTGCCTGATGTTCAGAAGGAGAAACAGGCTGACGAAGGGCGCGATGGCAGCAAGGTCGCGGCACCTGACGGCGGAGAGCCCACCTCCGGCGATGCGCCAGTGGTGATCGGAGGGCCGTCCTCGACTTAGCGGATCCGGATAACCCGCCGGGCCGTGGCGGCCTGTGTCGTCCCGACCTCGAGCTTCACTTCGTATTTCCCGGCCGGGAGCAGGGAGAGGTCGAGCAGCAGCGAGCGCGCCGACAGCACTCCCGACGCTCCGTTCTCCTGCCACCGGACATTCAGCGGCGTTGGTTTGGGCGCGACTCTCAGCGCGCTCAGCGCGCTGCGGAGAAGTCCGGTTTCCAGCGGAGAAATCGTGAGCGAGATGGGAAGAGTGCTGTCCGCGGATGCCTCGCCGTACAGCTCCCAGAACAGTCCGACCTTCGTCCTGCGGGCGAACTCGGTGCCGCCATGAGCCCGCGGTATTGCCTCGGCGAGATTTGCCGGAAGGGAAGATTCTCCATCTACGAAGAGGAGATCGGAGACGCTGATCCGGTCGCGCGCGAGCGGGATCTCGGAAAATCCGGAGCGCCACCGCGCCGCGGCGGAACTGTCGCCCGTGAGGAGCTCGACGCCGACGAGCTGGGATTTCCACCCGGTCGACAGCGCCAACACCTGCCGGTGTGGCGCGTCGACCGTTTCCTGCATTGCCGGAGGCAGCGTCTCATCACCCATGGCGATCAGGGCCGCCCTGAGCTTCCTGTTCCGGAACAGCGTGTCGCGGCTCACGTCGTAGGCCGCGACTATGAGAGTCGAATCCGCCCGGCGGAAACGCGCGACCTGCGCGTCGAGCCGCGCAAACGCGCGCGCGTATGAAGGCGCGTACTTCTCCTGGGGCGGGAATTGATCGATCTCCCAGAGCGAGTCCGTTACGATGCCCAGACTGTCGGGCGGCCAGGCCGTGAGGAAGAAATGGAAACCTGGCTCACGCTCATGCCCGGTGATCATGGGCTCGATGCCGGGATACATACTCGCCGATGGCTGCTGGGTCCACTTCTC
>DASTTD010000377.1:0-2912 GCA_035760325.1 Gemmatimonadaceae bacterium | reverse complement strand
CGAGGACCCCGAGCTGCGCGAGCAGCTGCGCACGCTCGGATTTCTCGATGTGTACGCGAAGCCGATCTCCGCCGACGAGCTGTATCTCGCCGTCAGGCGGGTGCTCGACCGCAGAAGGCTGTCAGAGCTGACGGGACTGATCGGGCACTCGGAGCAGATCAGCGAAGTGCTGCTCAAGGTCGAGCAGATCGCGCCGGTGTCGAGCACGGTCATCGTCGAGGGCGAGAGCGGCACGGGGAAGGAGCTCGTGGCGCAGGCCATTCACAAGTTGAGTCCCCGCCGTGGCAAGCCGTTCATCGCGGTGAACGCGGGCGCGCTGCCGGAGACGCTGATCGAAAGCGAGCTGTTCGGACACGAGAAGGGCGCGTTCACCGGCGCGGCCGAGCGGCGGATCGGGAGATTCGAGCTGGCGGATACGGGGACGCTCTTCCTCGACGAGATCGGGGAGATTCCGCCGTCGACCCAGGTGAAGCTTCTGCGCGTGCTCGAGGAGCGGAGGCTCACACGCGTCGGCGGAACGACGTCGATACCGATCGACGTGCGCGTGGTCGCGGCGACGAACCGTCCATTGCGCGAGCACGTCGAGGACGGACATTTCCGCGCCGACCTGTACTACCGGGTCAACGTGCTGAGCATCTATCTGCCGCCGCTGCGCGAGCGTCGCGACGACATTCCGCTGCTCGTGCGCCGGTTCATCAAGGAATTCTCCTCGCTGCACGACCGTCCCTTCCACGGCATCTCGGCGGAGGCGATGCAGATCCTGATGGGATACTCGTGGCCCGGCAACGTGCGCGAGCTGCGCAACCTGATCGAGAGCATGGTCGTGCTTTCACCCGGCAGGGAGATCGGGCCGGCGGACATCCCGCGGCAGATCAGGGAAGGCGGTGGCGCGCGTTTCCTGCCGGTGCACGTCGGCCATGTGGTGCGGGGCGCCGCGAGCTCCGAGGGACGCGAGCTCGAGTTCCTGGTGAGGAGCATGCTGGAGCTGCGGCTCCAGGTGGAGGAGCTGCGCCGGCGCATGGACGAGCGCGCGCGCGAATCTGGTGCGTGGCTCGGCGAGGTTCAGCCACCTGCTACGCTCGGCGCTGGAGATGGCGTGCGTGCCGTCGCGACGGCGATCGAGCCGCCGAATCAGGAGCCGCCGCCGAGCGTGGTGACGCTCAAGCCGGGTATGACGATGGCGCAGATAGAGCGCGCGGCGATCGAGGCGGCGCTGCGCGAGACACGCGGCAACAGGAGGAAGGCGGCGGAGATTCTCGACATCGGTGAGCGCACCCTGTACCGGAAGCTCCGCGACTACGGTATCGATGTCCTGAGCGCGGCCGGCTGACGCCGGAATTGTACGCAGCCGCGCATCCGGCGAGTCGATGCCTGGAGACGATCATGGCGCGGTAATCGCGCCGTTTTACGGGCATGACGGCCTCCTCGAAAGCGACAGGGGCGAAAGATGAGAAAGAACACCGCGCGTCGGGCTAGGCTCATTCCGTATTTTCCTCCTGCGCAACCGGAACCGAATCGTCGGCCTGCGAGATCGACACCGCTCTCCGACACGGAGATCCTGCACGAGGCGGAGCTGATTCTGGCGGCGAGCCGGGGCGGCCCCGGGCGCGCCGGGGAGGACATTCTGCTTCCGGCGCGCGAGCTGGACAGCGATGACGAAGATCGCGTCGTTGCCGCGCTCGAGGAAATGAGTCGGAACGAGCCGTAGTAGCGGCAGGCACGACCGCGTACGACCTCAGCGGGTGCTTTCCGCCGAGCTGCGCGCGGGCGCGGTGCAGGTGGGCCACGGCGCGGACTGACGCGTCTGCGCATTTGCAGCGGTCGCGCGCGCCTCACGCGGCATACGGCTCGGATCCTCGGAGGCCAGGTACGCGAGCATCGCGACGAGCATCGCGTTGTTCCTGAGGTCCTCGAACACCAGCTTGTCGAAGGTGTCGCGGTTGGTGTGCCACGTATACGTGAAATAATCCCAGCTCCGTGAGGCGAGACTGAACGCCGGCGCGCCGTGGCAGACGAACGAGGCGTGATCGGTCCCGCCGCCGCTCGGCGCGCCGGGGTCCACGAGGGTGATGCCGCCGCCGATCCCGCTGGGGATCGCGGAGAGCCAGCGCCTGAAGAAAGCTCCGGCGCCGGTGAACCCCTGCATGGAAATGCGCTCCACCCGGCCGGTCCCGTTGTCCTGATTGAACAGCGCCTGCAGTCCGCTGATCACCTCCGGATGATCCGCGGCGAACGCGCGCGAGCCGTTGAGCCCCTGCTCTTCGCCGCTCCAGTGCGCGGCGAGGATGGTGCGCCTGGGTTTGGGATAGACCGCCTTCAGGATCCTCATCGCCTCCATCATCATGACGGTGGCGCTGCCGTTGTCGGTGGCTCCGGACGCCGCATCCCACGAATCGAAGTGAGCCGACAGCACCACGTACTCGTTAGGCTTTTCGCTGCCGCGGAGCTCGGCGATGACATTGGAAACGGGAACCTCTCCGAGGAATTCGGCATTGGCGTTCACCCGGAGGACGGGACCCTGATTCCTTTCCGCCAGCCGGAACACGAGGCCGTAGTCCTCGCAGCTGAGCGCGAGCTCCGGGATTTTTTCCGTGGCGGCGCTGCCGGTCTTGTCCGCCCCCCAGCCTCCGGACCAGAGGGGAGTGAGAGTCCCGAGGGCGCCCGCGTCCGCGAGCCGCTCGAGGATCTGGCGTCCTCTCAGGCCGGAGCGGCGAATCCGCCTGATCCATGCCTCGCGAGCAGCGCTGCGCTCTTTCCGCAGTCGATCGAAGGCTTCCGGCGACGCGAACTCCTTCCAGTTCTCGTCGGGGCGGCACGTCGGCTCAGGTGAGAGGAACAGCACGAACTTGCCGCGCGCGGTCGGAAGCCAGGCGGCGAACTCCGCCGAGTCGCGGATGTTGGGGAAGAGAACG
>DASTTD010000376.1:0-4010 GCA_035760325.1 Gemmatimonadaceae bacterium | reverse complement strand
AAATCGCCGCCGCCAGGGGAATCATCATCGCCGATACCAAGTTCGAGTTCGGACTGACTGAACCGGGCGACATCGGGAACGCTTCCTCCGGTACTGTTATATTGGTTGATGAGGTGCTCACACCTGACAGCTCTCGTTTCTGGCCAGCCGACAAGTATCGGCCGGGCCACTCCCAGCCAAGCTTCGACAAGCAGCCTCTTCGCGACTACCTCGAGAGCGAGAGAATCGCGGGCCGGTGGGATGGCAGCTATCCGCCGCCGAAGCTCCCCAGGCACGTGATCGAGGCTACGACCTCACGATATCTCGACATTTATCGCCGTCTCACCGGTAGTCCACTGAGCATAAAGGTCCAATGAATTTCGCCCGCGAAGGACTGATCTTCATCGCGATCGCCGCGCTGCTCACGGCCGGCGCGTTTGCCCTTGCGGTCAGCCGCCGGTCCTGGGGCCTGTGGCTGGCCGCGATCGTCCTGCTGCTGCTGACGCTTTGGGTCGCGTACTTCTTTCGTGATCCCGAGAGAACCGGCGAGCGCGGCAGTTCACTGGTCGTGGCTCCGGCGGATGGGAAGCTGATCATGATCACCGAGGTCGACGAGCCCAATTTCGTCCGTGGGCGCGCGATCCGATTGTCGATCTTCATGAACGTCTTCAACGTCCATGTCAATCGCTACCCGGTCGACGGTGACGTGACCTGGGTCCACTACAACGAAGGCAAGTTTCTCAACGCCGCCGTCGAGAAATCCAGCCTCGAGAACGAGCAGATGTCAGTCGGCATCGAGACCGGGAAGCATCGAATTCTCGTGCGGCAGATCGCCGGGCTCATCGCGCGGCGCATCGTGACGTACAGCAAGCCGGGAGATAAGGCGAAGCAGGGTGAGCGCATGGGGATCATCCGGTTCGGCTCGCGGGTCGACGTATTCATCCCGACCACTTCGACCGTGCGCGCCAGCCTCGGCGATGTCACCGCCGCGGGTGTGACGATTCTGGCCGAGCTGCCAGACTGATGCTGGCCCCCGACCGCACCCGCCGGTCGCGCCTGCGCGCCAGCCTCGATCGCCCGAGAAACCGTGCGGTGGTCATCCTGCCGAATGGCTTCACCCTCGCCAACCTTTTCTTCGGCGTCTTCGCGATCGTCGCTGCGTCGCGCGGGGAGTTCGACACCGCCGGTCTCTACGTCGTGTTCGGCGGCATCGCGGACGCGCTCGACGGTCGGGTAGCACGTGCCACCGGCACGGGATCGCGGTTCGGGTCCGAGCTCGACTCGCTGGTCGACGCGATAACGTTCGGCCTGGCGCCGGGGATGATCATGTACTTCGCCGTTCTCAACAGGAACGGCTGGGACTGGATCTTTTCCTTCCTCTTCACTGCCTGCGCCGTCATTCGGCTCGCGCGCTTTAACGTCGAGCAGGCGGGACGCGCCAAAAAATATTTTCACGGCCTGCCGAGCCCCGCCGCGGGGATGACGCTCGCGACCTATTACTGGTTCAGCCAGACCGAGCTGTACAACCAGACGATACTAGGAGATCTCAACTGGACCGCCGGGCTGCGCGGCCTCATGCTGACGCTGGCCTTCCTGATGATCAGCAACGTTTCCTACCCCGCCGTCCCTACCGTCGGATTCAGGAAAATCAGTGAGATCCTCGGCACGCTGGTCGTTATCACGACGTTTATCGGAGTACTCTTCATCCGGAAGGAGTTCTACTTTCCGGCTCTGGTAACCTACGTCCTGTATGGCCTGGCGAAGACCGTGATCTTCGGCCTGCTCGACAAGCGGCCCGTGGGTGATGCGCCGGTGATCTCCGATGATGATTCCGTCCTGGTGCCGGAGAGCGATCCGATCGAGGACCCGGAGGAAGCGGCGCGACAGCGTCCGCCGCGGCGCCGGCGTCGCCGCCGGCCGCCAGGACACGGCGGAAGTGGAGGCGGACCGTCCGACGCTCCCCGTCCACCCTTTCCGGGAGAGGACCGTCTCTGATGTCGCGATTTCGTCTTGCCGTACGGATTGTCCCCCGCAAGGGATTGCTCGACCCGCAGGGAAAAGCGGTGAGTGACGCGCTGCACACTCTTGGCTTCGATGGCGTGGAGAGCGTTCACGTCGGACGCTACATCATCATCGAGACCGCCGCGCCGGACGCGCTTGCCGCGGGAGAGAGCGCGAAAGACATGTGTCGAAAGCTGCTCGCCAATCCCGTGACTGAAGACTTCGAAGTCGAGTCGGCGGTGCAGGCATGAAGTTCGGCATCGTCACCTTTCCGGGCTCCAACTGCGACTACGACGCCTATCACGCCGTTACCGATATTCTCGGCGAGCAGGCGGTGTACCTGTGGCACAAGGACCACGACCTCCAGAATGTCGACGTCGTCGTGCTGCCTGGCGGATTCAGCTACGGAGACTACCTCAGGGCAGGGGCGATCGCGCGGTTCAGTCCGATAATGCAGGAGGTCGCCGCGCACGCCAGGGCAGGTGGGCCGGTTCTGGGAGTGTGTAACGGCTTTCAGATTCTGTGCGAAGCACACCTGCTGCCCGGCGCGCTGATGAGGAACGCAACCCTTCAATTCGTCTCAGCGCCGGTTCGGATCCGTGTCGAGAACGCCGATACGCTCTTCACCAACCTCTATCGACAGGGGGAGCTGTTGAAGCTCCCGATAGCCCACGGCGATGGACGATACTTCGCCGACGGCGCAGTCCTCGATGCGCTCGAGGCCGAGGGCAGGGTTATCTTCAGGTATGCGGACGCCGGTGGGAACATCAGCGCGGACGCCAACCCCAACGGCTCCGTGCGCAACATCGCGGGAATCATCAGCGAGCAGGGCAACGTGCTCGGAATGATGCCACACCCGGAGCGCGCCTGCAGTCCGCTGCTCGGCTCCGTTGATGGAGTCCGTCTTCTGGAGTCGATTCTCTCCCGCGTGGCGGCGTAGAATGACGGCGGTAGCGCCCCGCGTCGGTGACCCGGCGATCACTCCCGCGCTGGTCGCCGAGCACGGACTCAACGACGAAGAGTACCGTCGGCTGGTGGCAATGCTCGGTCGCACCCCCACTTTCACCGAGCTCGGCGTCATCAGCGCGTTGTGGAGCGAGCACTGCTCGTACAAGCACTCGCGGCCACTGCTCAAAACGCTGCCGACCAAAGCACCATATGTGCTGCAGGGACCGGGAGAAAACGCGGGAGTGATCTCCATCGGCGATGGCATGGCCGTCGCTTTCAAGATCGAATCCCACAATCACCCGTCAGCGGTCGAGCCTTACCAGGGTGCGGCAACCGGCGTCGGCGGAATTCTGCGCGACGTCTTCACCATGGGCGCGCGACCGATCGCAATGCTGAATTCGCTGCGATTCGGAAGTCTCGAAAGCCCGCGGGTGAGATATCTCTTCTCCGGAGTCGTGAAAGGCATCGGTGACTACGGAAACTGTGTCGGCATCCCCACGGTCGCGGGAGAAATCGTCTTTGACGCCGCGTACGAGGGAAACCCGCTCGTCAACGCGATGTGCGTGGGGCTGATGCACGAGGACGACCTCATTCGCGCGAAGGCGGAGGGCGTCGGAAATCCGATCATCGCAGTGGGCGCCAGGACCGGCCGTGACGGCATCCACGGCGCCTCGTTCGCGTCGGAGGACCTGTCGTCGGCCAGTGACGCCAAACGCCCGCGTATCCAGGTTGGCGATCCTTTCACCGAAAAGCTGCTGCTCGAAGCCAGCCTCGAGCTGATCAAGAGCGGCCACATCGTGGCGATTCAGGACATGGGCGCCGCCGGCCTGACCTCTTCTTCGGCGGAGATGGCCGAGCGCGGGGATGTCGGCGTCACTATCGACGTGACGCGCGTCCCGACCCGCGAAAAGGGGATGACACCCTATGAGATTCTACTCAGCGAGTCGCAGGAGCGGATGCTCGTCGTCGCGAAGAAAGGCCACGCAGAGGCCGTCACCGCGATTCTCGCCAAATGGGATCTCACCGCCGCGGTGATCGGCGAGGTCATTCAGGAGCAGGTTTATCGCGTGACCGAAGGCGAC
>DASTTD010000375.1:0-3212 GCA_035760325.1 Gemmatimonadaceae bacterium | reverse complement strand
GGAGTTGAACCCCGCATCGAAATCGGCCGGTGTCGGAGGGGAGAGTGTCGTGGAGGTCGCGCTCATCTGCAGGCGAATCACTGGTCCGGCCGTCATGGACACACTGCCGGGGAGGCTACAGGTCGCGGGGCTTCCCGCCACGGTACACTGTGCGACTGCCTTCGAGGGCGCGACAGCCGTCGCGATCGCAATCGTAACCCAGCACACCAATGCTGCGGACCTTGTCATGGCGATGCCCGTTCGGCTCGAAATGTACCGGACGACATAGCGCCGCCAGGCGAGGATGCCACCCAGGTTCCCGTTATTGTATCCGCCACCACCTGACCGACATGCCGCCGTGCGGTGGTCTCCACATGGGCATCGAAATCGACGATATCGCTTTGCCCCGTTCCGCTTACGAGGCCTGACATGACGCGGCTTTCGCCGGTCGCCTCGTTGGTGCCGACGATGTCGAGCCGTCCCTGAAAGCTGGTTCCGGAGACGCTGGTGATCCGGAGCTGGCCGGCCAGGTTCTCCCGCACCGCGCCCGCCTGCACGCCAGAGTAAATCCAGTCTCCGGTCAGCTCGAGCTGTGATGGCTGCGCTTCCGTCGATCTCAGACAGCCGGCGAACCCGGCGAGGCAGGCGAAAGAGCGCAAGACGGCCCGCGCCACTGGCCAGAGTGAGCGCGCGCGGCTCACCGGCCCGCCGGGATGGACGTTCCCTTCGGGGCGGGGTCAGTGGCAGGCGCGTCCTTTTTCGGGCCGGTTCCGCCGCTGCCCTGATTTGGAGTCCACATCCGGATCGGTCGGGGATCGAGCGTGATCCGAACTGATCTGAGGCCGTTTCCGTCAACCACCAGCACCGGAATCGGTCCGCGCGGGACGAGCGGCTCGGTCAGATCCGACAGGTCGAAGTCCAGCGTATACTCTCCGACCGGCAAGGCGTCGAACGTAGCGGTAGTCGGGCCGGTCATGCGCGCTGACCATTCACGTCCGGCCGCGTCGCGCGCGATGACGCGTGCCTGGGCGAGGTCCACGTCGATCGCCGCGATGTCTGATCGCGGAGCGACGACGAACTCGATCACGGCCGCGGTCGAAAGAGTGACTGGAAGATCGCCGCTCGACCCGCCCGTTCCCGTCCACCCGTCTGGCAGGGATGCCTCGTCGACGACAACCGGCTGTCGCGCGTCGCCGCCGACACGATACCTTCCGTTATCGTCGGCGATCGCTGTCTCTGCTCCACGCCTGACCATCGCCCCCGCGACCCCGGACTCGCCGTCATCGCGACGCTGATTGCCATTCATGTCCCGATAGACATATCCGCTCGTGCCTGGCGTCCGGAGCATGGGAAGAATGAGCGCATGCTCGATACGCGTGCCGAAGATCCACGGAGTTCTCCCGGCGAGCGTTCGGAAGATCGAGTTCCGCTCCGCATCGAGCTTGAGCGCAAAGCCGTTCATCAGCGGGACCGACAGACCAGCGCGGACGACCGCGGATTTCTCCGCACCAAAGCCGTTCACTCTCTGGAGCTCGCCCTCCGCCCTGATTCCACCGAGCCACCCGACGACGACCTGTTCACCGCGTATTCCGTACACATTCTGCTGATTCACAAATCCGCCGCGGTCGCGCGTTTGTTCGACCCGCGCCTGCGCTTCCACCAGCCCGCCGGCCGCCGCCCAGCCGGCGATGGTAGTCCAGTAGTTTCTCGGCGCGCGATCGCGGATGATCACCTGCCCGAGAGGCGCGGCGGAACGAGACACGTTACCGAGGAATGCCGAGGTGTTTGCGTAGAACTGACGAACGTTGGTGCTGAGGCTCAGCCCAACCTGGCTTTCACGCGAGCCGAAGGAGCTCCCCGGACCGGTCGCGCCCGCGCGCGATGTCGCGTCGAAGAGATACGATCTGGCCTCGAGAGCGAGCGTCGTCCCGGACCTGATGTCGTACTGCGGCCGCAGCGAAAACCCGCGCGAGGTCAGGCGACCGAAAACCGATGTGGCATCCTCCGTGCGCCAGGCGCCGGCGCTGATCATCGAGCGGGACGTCAGCCTCTCCGACACGTTGGCGACGACCTCGCTGGTAGCGCGCGCGAATGCATCCCCGCCGCCCGGCGCGTGCGTGATCCGGAATTGCTCGCTGCTGCCCACCGCCGTCCGCATCAGCTCGGCTGACCATCCGAGTCCTCTGCCCGCTGTGAATCGACGCTCGGCGACCTCGGCCTTGAAGGTGCTGCCGAACGGAGCGGGAACAGCCGCGCCGATCCCGATCGCGTCGAGATTCCGCGGCGAGCTGCCGCCATCGGCGAGGTGTGAAACCGAGGAGGACAGCCTGAGTGCGCGCACCTGTCGCTCGATGCGAAACCCGAGCATGGGCTCGCGCTTGCCGTCAGCTTCGCCCCGCATTGACATAGCGCCCAGCGCGATCAGATCCCAGGCGGGCTTGCGCATGTGGAGTAGCGCGCCCTCTCCGTATGGGTAGAGGCCGGTGAGCTCCGACAACGACGTGCCCGTATTGCCGACACTGAGCTCACCTGACGGGGACGACAGCACGAGCGACGGCGCGGAGTTCAACGTTCCCATGCGGGCGAAAGCGTTGCTGGCCGCGGCTCCGAGAGCCGACGTGTGCGACATTCTCGCGTCGATGCGCACGGAATCGAAAAGCGCGCCGGTGGCGGACAGAGAATACACGCTGTTGCGCGCGCCCGTCTCGTCCATCGCGTGGGACACAGCCGAGACGAGCTGAGGACCGGCCCGGCGCTCGATCGAGCCTGAGTTGTAGACCTCGACCGTGATGGTTGACGACGCGACCGACTCGCTTCCGTTTCGCAGATCGAGCCTGATGAAAGAGGACCCCGTGCTGGAAAGCATGGGAATCGTCACGCGCGCGGCCCGCTTCACGATCGTGCCTGGCTCGATCGGAATCGCGCGATGTCTCAGATCACGCGAAGCCCACCCGCCTGGCAATCCGAGGTCGATGTCTACCGTCTCCCGAGCGTTACCGGCGTTTTCGACTTCGTAGCGAATCATGATGTCCCGGCCGGCCTGCCCGACCAGTGGCGTCGACGCCGGCCTGAGTGACAGCTGGCGCACGAGGTTGACTTCGATTTCGACGGGAACGATCACGGTCGGGGATCCGGTCGCGGAGAAGCGCGCTTCGGCGGCGAGGAGCCGTCCGGCCAGCGCTCTGGCTGGGATGCCGATCGTAATGCCGATGCGGGTGCGCCGTCCCTGAGCG
>DASTTD010000374.1:0-8260 GCA_035760325.1 Gemmatimonadaceae bacterium | reverse complement strand
GGGGTCGATCACGTTCGGAATGCCGGTCTCGAACGCGAGCAGCTGCTGGGTGCGGAGCGCGAGCTGGACCGATTCCTCCGTCGGAAGCGCGAGAGTCTCGTCCATTGAGTTCGTATGGAGCGACTGCGTTCCGCCCAGGACGGCGGCCATCGCCTGATAGGCGACACGCACGATGTTGTTCATCGGCTGTTGCGCGGTCAGGGTTACGCCGGCCGTCTGGGAGTGGAAGCGCATCACCAGCGAGCGCGGGTCCTTCGCGCCGTACCGGTCTCTCATGTGGCGCGCCCAGATCCTTCGGGCGGCTCGCAGCTTCGCGATCTCCTCGAAGAAATCGTTGTGGATGTCCCAGAAGAACGAGAGGCGCGGCGCGAAGCTGTCTACGTCGAGACCGCGCGCAATGCCGCGCTCCACGTAGGTGAAGCCGTCAGCGAGAGTGAACGCGAGCTCCTGCGCCGCGGTCGCGCCCGCCTCGCGGATGTGATAGCCGGAGATGGAGATGGTATTCCACTGGGGGACGTGCTTCGCCGACCACTCGAAGCAGTCGACGATGAGTCTGAGCGCGGGCTCGATGGGATAAACCCACGCGTGCTGCGCCATGTACTCCTTCAGGATGTCGTTCTGGATCGTGCCGCGGAGCTTCGTGGAGTCCACCCCCTGCTTCTCCGCCGCAGCGATGTAGAAGCAGTACAGGATCACTGCCGGCCCGTTGATCGTCATCGAGGTGGAGACCCGATCGAGGGGGATCCCATCGAAGAGCGTCTCCATGTCTGCAAGGCTTGAGATGGCCACTCCGCATTTTCCCACTTCGCCCTCGGAGCGCGGATGATCGGAGTCGTAGCCCATGAGGGTGGGGAAATCGAACGCCACCGACAGTCCGGTCTGGCCGTGCGCGAGGAGAAACTTGTACCGCGCGTTGGTGTCGCGGGCGCTCCCGAAACCGGCGAACTGCCGCATCGTCCAGAGGCGGCCGCGATACCCGGTTGGATGCACTCCACGGGTGTACGGGAAAAACCCCGGCATTCCAAGGGCCTCGGCGTCGGTCTCCGCGGCATCGAGGGCGGTGTAGATCGGGCGCACTTCCTTCGACGAGTTCGTGAACGCGATGTCGCGCAGCTCGCCTTCCCCGTACTTCTTCCGCCACTCCTCGACTTCCTTCCGCAGCAGCCGCAGCTCCGCGCTCTGCTCTTCTATGGTCGCGATCAGCTCGCTGTCGGCGGCTCCCTCGGTACGAGGGGTTCTGAGCTTGGTCATCCTTTCTGGTCTCCACGTACGAGCTCGGATCTCTCACGAAGCAAGCGGTCGGCCACCGCGAAAGGCGTTGCTTTCCCTTCCTCGACGGAGGGAAGCTGTTCTTCCAGCCACGCGAGCGTGCGCTGATCTTTCCAAAGGCGGTCGCTGACTTTCCGCGCGACCACATCCCGTACGCGCTCGCGGAGCCTTTCGCGCCGCCGGGAGCGCAGGGTGCCGCTGCGCTCAAGATAAGCGAAGTGACGGTCGAGCGCGGCGACAAGGGCGTCGATTCCCTCCTGCCTGACAGCCACGGCGCTCAGCACGGGAGGCGTCCATTCGGAAGGATTTTCCTCGCCCGCGGCTTCCCGAGCTGCGCGGGCGGGGTTCGTCCGCTTGAGGTCGACGCCGTGATGTGCCGGAACGTTTCCGAAGCTCACGCCCTTTCGTAATCCCAGCATCAGCTCCACATCGTTCCTGAGCCGGTCGGCGCCCGGGCGGTCCGCCTTGTTGACGACGAACACGTCGGCGACTTCCATCACTCCCGCCTTGAGCGTCTGAATGGAGTCTCCGGACTCCGGGACCAGGACGAGAAGCGTCGAGTCGGCGGTGCGCGCCACGTCGAGCTCCGACTGTCCGACCCCCACCGTTTCGATCAGCAGCCGGTCAAAGCCGAAAGCGTCGAGAACATCCGCCACCTCGCGGGTCGCTGATGCGAGCCCTCCGAGTGAGCCGCGTGTCGCCATCGAACGGATGAATACGCCGGGATCGAGCGCGACGTTCTCCATGCGAACCCGGTCGCCCAGCAGCGCGCCTCCCGTGAAAGGCGAAGTCGGGTCGACCGCGATGACTCCCACGCGCAGCCCAGCCTCACGAAAACTTTTCACCAACAGGGCGGTGATGGTGCTCTTCCCCGCGCCGGGCGGACCGGTCAACCCAATTCTTCTCGCTCGGCCGGTTCGCGCGTGGAGCGACGAAAGAATTTGCTCGAAGCCGTCGCGATGATTCTCGACGATGCTCACGACACGGGCGAGCGCGGCCGGCTTGCCGGCATCGAACTCTCCCAGCAGTCTGTCAGAGGACACGCGCGAGAATCCTTTCCTGTTTTCGCCACATCGGCGATGTGCGCCGCGCGGAGCCTTCCGGGTGCTCGTGTCCCAGGACATGCAGCGTCCCGTGGATCACCAGCCGGAGAAGTTCCTCTCCGGCGCCGACGTTCTGGCGGCGCGCGTTTTCACGCGCGATTTCAGCACAGATGTAAATGTCCCCCAGCACGGCGCCCCGTTTGCCGATGCGCCCGAGGCCGAAGGAGATGACGTCGGTCGGACCGCGGTGGCCGAGATACCGCCTGTTCAGTCTGGTGATCGTTGCGCGTCCCACGAACGTGATCGAGATCATTGCGTCCTTCACCCGCTCGGCTTCGAGCGCCGCGATGGCAGCCTGTCTGATGCGGCTCGGCGAGATGCTGAGCCTGCGTACCGTCGTCGAAATATCGATTGCGTGGGTGACCGCCGCTCGTTTCACCTCGTGTCACTCGGCGCGCGACTCAGGCTCCGGAATCCTCTGCGTACGCCTTGATGATCTCCCGCACGAGACGATGACGGACGACGTCAGCGTCAGTGAGATAGTAGAAGCCGATTCCATCGATTCCGGGCAGGATTCGCTCGATCTGAACCAGACCCGAGTCCTCTCGCTTCGGAAGATCGATCTGAGTCTTGTCGCCGGTGATGACGGCCTTCGAGTTCACGCCCAGACGGGTGAGAAACATTTTCATCTGGGCGTTGGTCGCGTTCTGCGCTTCGTCCAGAATGACGAACGCATCGGCCAGGGTCCGCCCGCGCATGTAGGCCAGCGGGGCAATCTCGATCGTGCGCGTCTCCAGCGCCTTCTGGACGCGCTCATGGGGCATCATGTCCTCGAGCGCGTCGTAGAGCGGACGCAGATAGGGGTCCACTTTCGCCTGCAGGTCGCCGGGAAGAAACCCGAGACTCTCGCCCGCTTCCACCGCAGGGCGGGCGAGCACGATACGGCGAACTCTCTTCCGCGCCAGCGCATCGACGGCTGCCGCGACAGCGAGATACGTCTTTCCGGTACCGGCAGGCCCGACACCGACGACGATGTCGTTCTCCGCCATCAGCTTCATGTACTCCGCCTGACCAGCCGTCTTCGCCTGGATGATCTTGCGGACTCCGGGGAGAACGATCCGGGTGTCGTTGTCGGTGGGCGTTCCCGTTCCGTTACCGTCCCGCGGCGCTTCGATGCTCATGCGCAGGACATCATCGGCGGTGAGGGGCATCTGCTGCTTCGCCGTGTCGATCATCCGCTGGGCGATCGGGACGGCCCTCGCAACGGCGTCCGCGCCACCGCTGACGGCCAGGGTTTCGCCGCGTAGCGCGATCTTGGCGCCTGTCTGCCTCGCCAGCTCGACGAGATTTTCGTCGTTGACCCCGGCGAGAGTGAGCATGTCGGCACCTTCGGTGGAGAGCCGCTGAATCGTCGTTTCTTCAGTCACATCAGGTTGGGGTCGACTGTAAATGGAGATCGCGCAGGTCTTCGGCAGGCACCGTCGTCGGCGCGTCCTCGAAGAGAGCGCGTGCCGCGGTCGTCTTCGGGAACGCGATTACGTCGCGGAGCGATCCCGCCCCGGCGAGCATCATGGCCAGCCGGTCCATCCCGAACGCAATCCCGCCGTGAGGCGGAGCCCCGGCGCCGAGAGCGTCGAGCAGGAACCCGAATCTCCTCCGCGCGGTTTGATCGTCCACCCCGAGCAGTGACAGAATACGCCGCTGCAGTGCGGGATCATTGATACGAATACTTCCGCCGCCGAGCTCGGTTCCATTCAGAACCACATCGTACGCGAGCGCCCGCACCTTTTCGGGGTGACTGTCCAGTAAATGCACATCGTCCGGGTGTGGAGATGTGAAGGGATGATGGACCGAGCTCAACGCACCGCCATCCTCCCGGACGAAGAGCGGGAAATCCGTCACCCAGAGAAATGCGCGCGCCCCGGCGGGAATCATTTCCAGTCGCGCGGCGACATCCTGTCTCACACGATCCAGCGCGGGATTGGAGACATTCTCCGGTCCCGCGACGAGCAGACACAGAGCGCCTTCGTCGAGCGCGAGGCGCTCGACGCCCGCCTCATTCAGAAATTTCGCCGCGGGGCCTTCTATCCCATTCGCGCCCCGCTTGAGACGGATCAAACCGCCTGCGCCGGCCGCTTTCGCGATGGATTCGATCTCATCGACCTGTTTCCTGGAAAGAGCCGCCCCGCCGGGAATCCGGAGGCCTCGCACCCTGCCGCCGGCATCGATTGCCGCGCGGGCAATTCCAAAACCGGAGCCGCGAAAAATTTCCGCTCCGTCGAAAATCTCCAGGGCGTACCGCGTGTCGGGGCGGTCCGAGCCATAGCGCTCCATCGCCTCACTGTAGGCGAGCCGCTCGAACGTCCGCGGAATATCCACTCCCGCCTCGCCGAAGATCCTCTGAAACAGACCTTCGGTCAGTGTGGTGATGTCCTCCAGCCCGACGAATGCGGCTTCGATGTCGATCTGGGTGAACTCCGGCTGTCTGTCTGCACGCAGATCCTCGTCACGGAAGCAGCGCGCGATCTGGAAATAACGGTCGAACCCGGCGACCATCAGCAGCTGCTTGTACAGTTGCGGGGACTGGGGGAGCGCGTAGAACTCACCGGGGTGAACGCGGCTCGGAACGATGTAATCGCGCGCGCCTTCCGGCGTGGGTTTGGTGAGGATGGGAGTCTCTATCTCCAGAAACCCCTTCTCGTCCAGATACCGTCGTGTCGCCTGCTGCAGCCGGTGCCGGAGAATGAGGTTCTGCTGCAGCTCCGGCCGGCGCAGGTCCAGGTGCCGATGCTTCAGCCGGAGCTCCTCGGCCGGCAGCTTTTCTCCCCGCCCGCGCGCGACGGGAATTGCCGGGGTCTCGGCGGGGCCCACGATCTCGACACTGAGCGCGCGGACCTCGACATCTCCCGTCTCCATCTCCGCGTTTCGCATTTCCGCGGGACGCTGCGCGACCTCACCCTCGATGATCACGACGCTCTCGAGGCCGAGCCTTCCCGCCCGGTCGATCATCGCCGCAGGTGCCCAGTCGGGGTTGAACGATACCTGGATGAGACCAGCGCGATCCCTCAGGTCGAGAAAAACAATACCACCGAGGTTTCGGGTCCGATGCACCCAACCGCCGAGCCTGACCTTTACGCCGACGTGGGACGTTCTGAGCTCACCGCAAAGGTGAGAGCGCCTGGACGTCGCGAAGCTGGATGAAGGCGAGGGTGTCAGCGCCAAGCCGGCCGGGTCGAATAAGGCATCGAGAGGGGTTAAATTTAGTAGTTGCATATACTTGGTGGAAGGAGCATGACAGACAAATCGAGTCGTCGAGAGGCATCTGCCACCGGTCGGAATCTTCTGGACATGCTCCCCTCCGAAGCCGAGCGGGTCGTGACCGATTTTGCGGTCGTTCACGGGGAACGGCCGTTTCGAGGCTCGCAGGTTCTCCGGCATCTCTGGCAGAATCCAGCGCCGGGCTTCGCCGAAATGACCGATCTCCCCGTCGCATTCCGCGCATTGCTCGCCGAGCATTTCGAGCTCCCGCGCTTGCAGCTGGCGATGCGTCAGGCATCGACGGACGGAACGGAGAAATTCCTCTTCCGGCTTCACGATGGCGAGTTCATCGAGACCGTGGCGATTCCCGAGGGAAACCGCCTGACATTGTGCATTTCATCGCAGGCCGGGTGCGCGCTTCAATGCGCGTTCTGCGCGACGGGTGCGATGGGGTTTACGCGCAACCTCGCGATGTTCGAGATAGCCCTTCAGGTGCGCGAGGTGAAGCTTCTCTCGTCGGCGGTCACGCCTACGAACATCGTTTTCATGGGCATGGGTGAGCCGCTCATGAACTGGAAAGCAGTGAATCCTGTTCTAACGGTGCTCAATTCTCCCTCCGGGCTCGGGATCGGCGCGCGTCACATCACAGTGTCGACGGTGGGAGTTCTTCCCGGAATCGTCGCCCTCGGAGAGCGTCCGGAGCAGTTCCGCCTCGCGATCTCGATTCACGCGCCCAACGACGAATTGCGCCAGTCGCTGATGCCGATCAACACGAAGTATCCGCTGGCCAGCGTCATCGAGGCCGCCAAGGTGTTCGACCGGCGCGTTACGTTCGAGTACGTGATGCTCGGCGGAATCAACGATGCTGGTGAGCACGCCTCGCAGCTCGCCGCGCTCGCCCGTGAATGCCGCGCCTTCGTCAATCTGATTCCGCTCCACCCCGGCGGCGCGGGTGATTTCACTCCCAGCTCACCGCAGCAGATCCACTGGTTCGCTCGGCGGCTTCGCGCGCTGGGCGTGGAAGTCGCTGTTCGGAAGAGCCGCGGTATGGACATCGCCGCTGCCTGTGGGCAGCTACGGGTAGAACGGCTTGGGCGGCGGCCTCCAGTCCGCCCCGAGGACGACGGTAACATCCAGGTAGCGTGAGCTGTCGGGCTGGGCGATGACTTTCGCCTTCATCGCCCGACCGACGAGATAAGCCCATTCCGGCTGCGCCGAGCGATCGAGCACAAGGGTGCTGTCGCGCTGCTCGGCCGCGGTGCCCGATCCAACGACATCGAACCCGCGATCACGGAGGTATCTCGTCGCCCGCCGCGCGAGGCCGCGGGTCTTCGTTCCATTCAGAACTTCAACCTTGATGCGCGTTCCCTTCGGCGCCCTGGCATCGGCCGGCCCGTACCTCGCGGCCTCTTCCGAGCGCCTCGACCATTCGCGCCACACGATCCAGCCGAGGAACCCCAGCACCAGCGCCGCCACGATCATCCTGCCGTAGCGCCGGCCAGTGAGCTTCACCGGAGACTATTCCAGAGGGCGACAGTCTCGGGAAAGATGTGATTGCCTTCGCGGATCGACCATTCGAGGCGGAAGCGTACGACCTGGCGGAACACCCCGTCGAAGCTGTGCGGGACCTGACTGGCGAGAAACCCGCGATCCTCGGCGAGGAACTTTCTCCCCGGCTCGAGATAATCGGCCATGTACAGCGCTCGCCCGGTGTTGTCCCAGTGGGCCCACCCGACTGTGTGGTAACGGATCGCGTCGAGGACGTTTTGTCTTCGCTCGCCATCTTTCTCCAGCCTGATTGCCACGGCGGGTCCGTGAAGGAGGCCGAGGGGTGATGTGTAGTCCGAGGTGATGTCGCGCAGCTCGGCCTCCGGCGCATCGCGCAGCGCGTCGTGCCACATCCCGACGTCGATCCAGGCATTGGCCTCGTTCGGCGGCAGGCGCATCGCCGCACCCCAGGCGCGGAGGAGCGAGGATACACGCTCTATGTGCGCAATCCGTTTTTCACCCACCTGCGCCCAGACGGGAAGGCCGGACTCGAGGAGCCGCCCCATCAGAACAGAATGTTGTCTATCAGTCTGGTGACGCCGGCCTTGATCGCACCGATCGCGGCATCCCCCGGACCGACCAGATTTACGCGCTGGAAATTCACGGCGTTCACGACCGCCAGATACCGCGGAGTGAGCCCTGGGACGCGCTCGAGCATCCGCCAGCCGATTGCTTCCAGCGCGCTCGCACGCCGCTCGCCCCTCGCGTAGGCATGGCGCAGGGCGAACAGTGCCTTCGACAACAACAGCGCGATCTCCCGCTCTTTCGGGGAGAGGTAGCGGTTTCGACTCGACATCGCGATGCCATCGGGCTCACGCACGATGGGACACTGCGCAATCTCCACTGGAAAGTTCAGGTCCCGGACCATCGCTCGCACTATCGCGGCCTGCTGGAGGTCCTTTTGCCCGAACACAGCGACGTTCGGCTGCACGACGTGGAGCAGCTTTGCGACCACGGTGAGGACACCCTCGAAATGGTGCGGTCGGGCAGCCCCTTCCCATTCCTTTCCGAGCGCACCGGGGTTGAGCGTAACGACCGGAGGAGTCGCATACACCTCGTCGTGCGAGGGAGTAAACAGGATGTCGACTCCGCGCTCTTTGGCAAGACGGGCGTCGTCATCGAGGGTGCGCGGGTAGTGCTCA
>DASTTD010000373.1:0-3212 GCA_035760325.1 Gemmatimonadaceae bacterium | reverse complement strand
GGCGGTCGTGTTCGGACACAGCGAGTGCATGATCGTGACACCGCTATGGGCGAGCACCATCTACGAGCCGTATCCGCTGCGCGACGACGTGACGATCAGCGTGCGGTTGGAGAAAGGAAAGAACGGACGCATTACGCACGTCCGCCTCTACGCGCAGGACGTGATCGGCGAGGAGGGGATCGCGCACGAGACTGACTGGGTCCCTGTCGCCGTGCCGGTAGTGCCGAGCCAAGCCGGGTTCACCCTACACGTGCACGCAAAAAACGTTGAGGTCTGGCGCCTCGACAGCCATCGGGGCGGGGGCAACCGCGTAGAAATGATCGGCCCCGTCAGCATCGGAGACATCGAGTACCCGGCGAGATAGCCTGGCCACCAACCATTGGAATCACGGGCGAGAGCCCCAACGAAGAGAGGGATCCATGAGAACGCTTGCGGCACTACCTGTTACACTCCTCGCTGTTGCAGTGGCGTGCAGCTGTGGCGGGGCCAGCAGCACGCCGACCGAGCCCAAAGGGCCGCCGCCGGAAGCTCTTCCCAGCTCGCTGACCGGGAAAATCGTATTCGTGCGGGCGGCAGACGGAGCCAACGAGCTGATGACGATGAACCCCGACGCAACCGGTGTTTCTGGTCTGGGCATCGAGGGATTCAAGCCCAACGTATCGCCCGACGGTCGGCGGATCGTCTTCGCTACGCGCACGCAAAACAGCAGCGTGCTGGATCTGTCTAACGGTAGGCTGACAGTGGTGGGAACCGGAGCAATCTCGCCAAGGTGGTCTCCCGATGGCCGAAAGATCGTGTTCTGGAAACTCGGAACCGGGCCGAAGGACATTTGGGTGATGGATGCCGACGGGTCGAACCAGGTCCGCCTGACCAACGGCGGGGGCGAGAACCTCGAGGCGGACTTTTCTCCTGATGGATCGCGGATCGTGTTCCGGCGCAATACAGGAGATGGAGGCGATCTATGGACGATGAATGCGGACGGAACGGGCGCATCGCTGCTTTACGCCGGCGAGCGCATGGACTCCGACGCCCGCTGGTCGCCCGATGGAACGCGGATCGCATTCGTCAGCATCGTGCCGTCGGGATCCACCGGCACGACGAGTGAGATTTTCGTGATCAATGCGGACGGTTCCAGCCTGGTCCGGCTGACGCAGAGCGGGGAGAACTGGTCTCCGACGTGGTCTCCCGACGGCTCACGAATCGCGTTTTTCGGTTTTCGAAACGGACCGGCGGAGTCGGACTTGCTCACGGTGCGGCCTGACGGGACGGATCTCAAATTGTTGCTCGGAGGTGCGACCAACGATCATGGGCCGGCGTACGGCCCGGCGCCTTGAATAATCGGCGGAACTGCAAACTCAGAACTACCTGTTGTCGGTTGTGGTTGCCCTGTAGCCCGGTTGTGGGTGGTCGTCCGTTGCGGCGACAGGCCCGCAACCCGCTACCCGCAACTATTACTCACAACAGGTAGTTCTGGGTTTGAGTGGCGTTTGACCATATGGATTAAACCAGTAACTGACCTTGACCAGAAAGATGTTATCCGGCGACGTACTGAACAGCGCGCCGAGATCTCTCCCGAAGCCGAAATCTCCGATCGGCTCGAAGTCTTCGCGGGTTTGCTGCCACGCCAGGTACAGCGTCGATCCCGGCCGCCACTCCCACCGCGCGACCGCGTTGCCCCGCAGCGAGCGCACGTTGAAATCGGGCGCGGGGAGCTCGAACGACGGTCCCCCTGATGCCTGGCCGGTCGGATACACCCGCCCGTTGGCTATCTCACCGATGTCGCGGCCGTACTCGAGGAACTCGAACGCCCCTGGTCGCGCGAATTCCTTCGGCGGGCCGTAATCACCCGTGGCGATGAACGGCTGCATGAAGACCTGGAGCGAGAGACCGGGCGTGAAGGTGTAGTTCACGCGCGTGTCAATCGCCAGGACGGTCTGATCCAGCTGCGCGAACACGTACCGCTGTCCGAAGGTGTTGGTGGCGGCGGGATCCTCGAGGCGCAGGAGGTACTGCGCCGCGGAGTTGCTGCGCGAGAAGGAGGGCTCCAGCGATACATCCCAGTGCGGCGCGGGCTTGAGCTCAAACTCGGAGAAGATCCCGGCCGCGTTTTCGGCGCGTCCGCGCTGGACGAAGGCGCCGATCTCGAAAACGGCTCGAGTACGCGGGTCCGACTCGATCTCGAAGTTGAAGCTCGAGAAGCCGGGCCGGTCTGCCGCCGGGCCGCCGCGCGTCAGCCGGTCGTCCACGGTCCCGGCCAGCGATGTCTGCAGGTTGAAATCGGCGCTCCAGTAGTTCATGAACGTGGCATTCGCGCCAGCGAAGAGACGGTTGGAGATATTCTCCCAGCCGTAGTTATGCTCATTGAGCCCGTTGAAATACGCGGATCGGCGGCGAAAGATTCCGCTCGGCCGCGACTCCGACCATTCGACAACGACTTCCTTGTCGATGCGATCTGCGCGGCGCTGGAAGCCGAGGTCGCTGACCTCGTAACCAGGCGTCGTCGTGTTGACGCGCGCCCTGCCCCACCAGTTGCGGTTCACCTGCTTCGCCAGCGACAGCGAGCCGGCGGCTCCGGTCAGGCTCTCGCGGGTGGGATCGTAATCGAGGTGGTCGGCGTCGGGCCGCTGGAAGTAATGGTATGGCAACCGCTGGGTGGCCTCGATCACGCCGCGCTCGCCGCGTACGTGGCTTCCGGCGAGAAACCCCTGCAGCGAGAAGGTGCGCTGTGACCACTGATGGTTGAAGTCGATGCCGCCCGAGTAGGCAGCAGACCGCAGTGCCGCCGACAGATCGTCAGTCTCGAGCCTGCGGTTCAGCGCGCCAAGCAGCGCGCCCACGAAGGTGTGCCCGCTCCGCAGCTCACGCCGCACCCGTCCGACGAAGTAATTGGTGAGCGGCTCGGCTACGGTCTCGCCCAGAACGCCGTCGGCGGTGCGGAAGCGCGCGATCTCGCGGCGGGTGACGGCGTCGAGGACGCCCATCGCCCATCCGCCGCTGGTGCGGCCGGTCAGCTTCGCGGCGCCGAGGATGCGCGACTCGTTCGGCACATCGCGCGCGGCGTACGGCGGAGCGAGGGAGGGCTGGCGTCCAATGCGACGGGAATAGAACACGCTGTTCGAGCCGTCGTCGCCGAAGCGGAACATCTCCGAGCCCTCGACGAAGAACGGTCGCTTCTCCGGAAAGAACGTCTCGAACGCGGTGAGATTGATGAC
>DASTTD010000372.1:0-4428 GCA_035760325.1 Gemmatimonadaceae bacterium | reverse complement strand
CCTGTGATTCGGTGAAGCTGTTCGCCGCCAGCGCCTTCCGGATCTCGCCCCACATGTCGCCGACGGCGGATGCCTGCTCTCCGAGGCTCGAGCAGCGGGTCTCCGTGCTCCCGGCGAGAGGCGGCAGGCGGAGGCTGCGCGGCTTCATGCCCGCGCGCACGAGGGTGGGCCGGCCGGATGGGACCAGCACGACCGATGTCCAGGTATCGAACCCCACTTTCTCGACGCGTACCCGATACCCACTCCGTCTCGGCGTAGCCAGAGTCGCGCGCCCATCGCGGCCACTGAAGCGGCCCACGGGCGGAGCCTCTCGCTCAGGCATCACCGCGACGAGCGCTCCGGGGATCGGCTCGCCGTCGGCGTGCTTCACGACTTCGACGCGTACTTGCTGGGAGCCGGCCGAAACGGCCACCGCCAGCGAAGCCGCGACGAAAATAAAAATGCGCAGCAGCGCGATGGGATTGCGCGGGAGAAGGGCCACGGAGGATGTCATTACTTCAATAACGAGCGCTCTCGAAGCGAGGTAACACATGCCGCTGATAAGAGGTGACATCCTCGCCCTACCTATAAGGTTGCCTCGGCACCTTCCGCCCGCGTCGCGGGCTTTGATTTGCCCTGCTCCTTTCGCCCCGCCGACCCCGAGTTCTGCGACAGCTTCCGTTCAGCGATCAACGCCTTCAGCCAGTCTTCCACACGCTCTGCCTGGTATTCGTCGAGATCGGTCTCTTCGCTCTGGACCGGGCCGGCTCTGGTACCTCCGCTCTCGGCCACCATGGCCTCGACCAGACTTTCCCAGGTCTGGTTCTGCAGACCATCTCCGACAGTGCGCATGGCCAGCCAGTCCGCGAGGTTAGCCGGACGGTCGAAGACCTGCACCTCGAAGCGCAGCGAATCTCCCCGCTGCTCCGAAATCAGGCGCATGGCTCCGCAGAGAGGATGGCCGGCCAACGTTACCAGCGTGGCTTTGTTTGGGGTGAGCTGCTCGACTCGCACCTGTACGTTGCCGCGAACCGGAAGCGACATCGTGATGGTCGTGCCCTTGTTCAGCACACTGGCCGTGCCTGGCTCCGCGTTGAGATCCATGTGCAGCGGAGTCAGCTCGCCAAACCGTACGCGCAGCCTGGCGAACAGTTCCTCCGCCGTAAGCTGGCTTCCCGAGATGTCGGCCCAGTACCGTTTACGCTTGAGCGCGCCCACTCCCTTGTCGGGCGTCTGTTCCGGCTGTGCGTCGGCGAGTCGGCGGAGCCCGCTGTCGAGTGATGTCGGAGTTATCTGAAGGACGCCGGTCAGGGCGTTCCCCCCGGGAGTCCTGATGACATTTTCTTCGCTGAGCATCGTCAGCTGATTCTCGTTGATCGGAAGCTTCGCGCCCAGCATCCCCGCGATCGTCGCTCCAGCGCCGACGAGAAAGCCCGGAACCGGGATCCGCGCGGGAGCCCGGTCGGTGATCTCGCCCAGTCTGGTCAACAGATCGTTTATCGAGGTGACATCCGGCCCGGCGAGGTCGAGAACGCGGCCGTGCAGATCGGTTCGCTCGACGCAGGCCGCGATCGCCACGGCGAGATCACCCACCCAGATCGGCTGAAACTTGTCATCGCCGCTTCCCACGACCGGAACGACGGGAAGGGTCCTGACCATTGTGAGCAGCACCGACACGACCTCATCGCCGGGGCCGTAGACATTCCCCGGACGGAGAATGATCCAGCCTCCCGCGAAGTTCCGCACGATGTCCTCGGCGCGGCGCTTGGAGCGGTGGTAAGGAGACTGGCCCGCTTCGGCGCCGAGAGAGGAGACATAGATGAAACGTCCGACCCTGGCGCGCTCGGCCTCTCGCAGGATGGCGCGGGTTCCCTCGACGTTGGTGTTCTCGAATGTCACCTCGGGCGGGGACTCCTCGACGATACCGGCGAGGTGCAGCACGAGGTCACAGCCGTCGGCACACCCCTTCAGCTCGGACTGCTCGCTGACGCTTGCGGGCCAGGCTTCGACCCCTGCGGCCGCATCTCCTTTCGCCGGCCATTGTCTCGCATCCTCGTCCGCTTTCCGGCTGACCAGACGAACGCCGTGACCGCGCTTCAACAGCTCGGTGACCGCGGCCTGCCCGACGACACCCGTCCCCCCCGTGACCAGCACTCTCATTGCTGCCCCTTTTCCTGTGATTTTTCCGCCCTCCCGCCAGCAGGGGCAGAATGGGTGCCATTTCCGGGCCCGACCCCCGGGAAATGCGTGACCGCACGCGCTCGGACCTCGTCAATGCAGGATGGTCACGGGTCCTGGGGACCGGGGGGGGTCGTTGGGCAAAGCAATCAGATCGCTCGTAGTTCTCGCGCTTGCCGCGTGCGCGGGAAAGCCCGAGCCGTATGTCGTCGGCGCTGCCGGACCCTGGAAGGAGGGCTATGGACTCCAGAACCTGCAGGGAATCCAGCTCGCGGTCGATGAGATAAACGAGGCCGGCGGCATAAACGGTCAGCCGCTTCAGGTGATCGAGCGCGACGATGCGGGCCAGGGAACGCAGGCAGCAGGGATCGCCGAGGAGTTCGTGGCGAACTCCAGGGTCAGCGCCGTTATCGGGCACGTCAATTCGTCGGGAATGCTTTCCGCCGCCCGCATTTACGACGGCAACCTCGTGGCCGTAGCTACCAGCGCCACATCCCCCGACCTCACGGGGATCTCGAGCTGGGTGTTCCGGATCATCTCCAGTGATTCTCTCAACGGAATCGCTCTGGCCAACTTTGCATCGGCGCTTGGGGCGAAGGGCGGCGCTCCGACGGCCGCGATTCTTTACGAGAACCACGCTTACGGCCGCGGCCTGGCCGATTCGTTCCGCCGCGCGTTTCGCGGCCGGATCGTCAGCGTCGACCCGATCAATGCCGATCTGCCCACCGCCGAGCCGTATATCTCGTACCTGAAAACGAAGAACCCCAAAGTAGTGTTCGTAGCCGGCCGTGTGCCCTCCGGCCTCAAGCTCCTTCGCGAAGCGAAGCGCCAGGGACTCAACGCGACGTTTGTCGGCGGCGACGGCTGGCAGGGAGTGATTGCTGACACCGTGTCATCGGAAGGCGCCTACATCGGAATGTCGTTTACGCGCCACGACCCCGACCTTTCGGCTCGTGCTTTCGTCGCGGCGTTTCGGAAGAAGTTCAACCACGATCCAGAGGCCCACGCCGCGCTGGCCTACGATGCGACGAAGCTGGTCGCCCACGCGCTGACCGAGGCCGGCCGCGACCGGCGAGCCGTTAGAGACTACCTCCGCTCGCTCTCATTCGAGACGGCATATCAGGGAGTAACCGGTCCGGCCTACTTCGAAGCGACTGGCGACCCGGTCGGGATGCGTTTTCGCGTCGGCCGCGTGGAGAAAGGATCGCTCAAGGTTGCGGCCGCGAAATGAGAAATCCTTTGCGCTTTCGCACGATCAGGCAGGTGCTCGCGGCCGGATTCTCACTCCTCGTGGTCCTGCTGCTGTCGGCCGGCATCCTCGGTTGGATATCGATGTCCCGCATGGCGACGGAAGTCGCGAAGGCGCTCGACGAGGCGCAATACGACGCCAAGCAGGCATCCGATTTCTCCAACACGATCACCCAGGAGATCCAGGCCGCCAATACCTATCTGAGCGATCAGGACCTCAGGTCGGAGTCGGAGTTCCGCCGGCTGGGACGCGAAGCGCACCGGCTTCACCGTAACTTCGGGGCGCGCGAGGGACAGCTCACCGACCATATCGCGCGCACGGTGGCGATCGACACGACGCTCGCCCGGGTCGAGTCGGCGTTTGCCCTCGCGCACCGCCTGACCGACCTCGGCAGGCTCGATGAAGCGCGCGCCGAAGCGGAGAACGCGCGCGCGATGGTGGCGCCTCTTCTCGAGCAGGTCAGCGGCCTCGAGCGCTCCCGCGCCGGCCAGCTCGCCCTGATGGCGAGAAATCTCCACTCGAAGTCTCTCGCCCGTTCCCGGATGCTGTTGTCGGTGATCGCGGTGGCGACTCTGCTGGCGGTGATGATCATGCTCCGGACGGGAGACGCCGTCGGACGTCCGCTGCGTCTCCTGATGCGGCACGCGATTCTGTTGAGCCGCGGCGATCTTCAGGTTCGTACTCACGGTGAAATGCCCGGTGAATTCCAGACTCTCGCCGACGCGATGAATCACGCCAGCGACGCTCTGGCGCGGATCGCGACGGGCGCCGCGAAGACGGCCGATGAAGTCGCGCAGTCAGCCAGTGACCTCGCGTCCGCTTCAAAACAGATCTCGGCATCCGCGGGCGAAGTTGCTCACGCGGTCGAGGAAGTGTCGCACGGCGCCGAGTCGCAGGTCGCCCAGCTTCGTCAGGTGAACGACGCGCTGGATGGAATCCGTACCCGCGGCGACAATCTCGTCGGAGGGGCGCAGGAAGTTCATGGACTTGCGAGCGCTATCGAGGCCGAGGCGGACGCGAAG
>DASTTD010000371.1:0-3355 GCA_035760325.1 Gemmatimonadaceae bacterium | reverse complement strand
CGAGCGCGTCACGCGGTACAACGCGCTGTTTCACTGGCGCGTGCCACCCGGCCGCGAGATCGAGGCCGGAACCGAGATCGGACGCCACCACATTCTCACGCACGCGTACTGGCGCGAGGGAGGACCGGAATTCGGAAACGTGAACCTGATGGGTGTGGCGCACGGAACCGAGAAAGAAACCCTGCTCGCTCACAAAGCCGCGATCGATCGTCATCTCGGGGATGTAGGAATTCCGCTGCTGTACACCAACGTTTTCTGGGGAGGGCGCAGCGAGATCAAGCCGTCGGAGATTTCCCCCGTCAAGTACGCGGAGTGGGCCGAACGGGTGGGACTCACCGATCGGACCCTGTCATCCGGAAGCTCCGCTTGATCGAAGGGAAGGTATTTCTGGTCGGCGCGGGCCCCGGTGATCCCGGCCTCATGACGGTGCGAGGGAAGGCGCTCGTCGAGTCCGCCGACGCGATCGTCTACGATGCCCTCGCAAATCCGGCGCTGCTTCCGCCCGACGCCAGAGAGTCGGGGCGGCCCGAGCTGTATTACGTCGGCAAGAGAGGGGCGAGTGAACGGGGACCGAGGGAATCCGTGTCGCAGGAAGAAATCAACACTCTCATCGTGAAGCTCGCTCGCGAGGGCAAGCGTGTGGTGAGGCTGAAGGGCGGGGACCCGTTCGTGTTCGGCCGCGGCAGCGAGGAAGCGCAGGCGTGTAACGACGCGACGGTGCCGTTCGAAGTGGTGCCGGGCGTGACCGCGGGAATCGCGGCGCCCGCGTACGCGGGAATTCCGGTAACGCATCGCGGGCTCGCGACATCGGTAACGTTCGTCACCGGTCACGAAGATCCGGCGAAAGCATCGACGCAGACGAACTGGAGCGCACTCGCCCAGGCTGGCGGCACCATCGTGCTGTACATGGGCATGAAGACACTGCCCGGAATCGCGCGCGCGCTGATCGACGGTGGGATGCCGGCGGAGATTCCGGCCGCGGCGATCCAGTGGGGAACTCTCTCGAAGCAGCGAACTGTCGTCGCCACACTCGGAACGCTCGCCGCCAAAGCCGAAGAGCATGGTCTAACCGCGCCGGTAATCACCGTCATTGGATGGTCCGTGGTTCTGCGCGAAGAGATCAGATGGGTCGAGCAGCGACCGCTTTTCGGAAAGCGAGCGGTCGTCACGCGCGCGACACAGCAGGCTTCCGCGCTTACGGAGAAGCTGCGCGATGCAGGCGCGGACGTCATGGAATTGCCGGCCACTCGCATCGCACGTCTCGATCTGTCCGCCTTGCGTGACGCGATCAGCCGGCTCGCTGATTACCAGTGGCTCGTATTCACGAGTCAGAACGCCGTCGCGATTTTCTGGGAACAGCTGTTGGGCGGCGGGAGGGATGCGCGCGCTCTTGCCGGCATCAAGGTCAGCGCAGTCGGGCCGGCAACCGCGGGAGCGCTGCTCGAACGCGGTATCGCGGTTGATACCATTCCCGAGCGGTTCGTCGCTGAAGCACTGCTCGAGATAATGACCGCACGCGATGACGTCGCCGGCACCAGGGTTCTTTACGTCACGGCGGAGGGAGCCCGCGATTTGCTTGCGACGGGCCTGCGGGAAAGCGGAGCCGACGTCGACGTGGTGCAGGCGTACCGCTCGATCAGCGACGAGGCGGGCGCGAGGCGGCTCGCGCGGGCGATCGAGAACAGGAAAGTCGACCTGGTCACGTTCACCTCGGGCTCAGCGGTTCGAGCCTATGTCGATGCGGTTGGAACAGACCTCGCCTCCCGCATACCGGGCGCTTCGATCGGTCCGCAAACATCGGATGCGCTGCGCGCCGCCGGCATCGAAGTGAGATACGAAGCGGAGGAGTCTACGATCGACGGGCTCGTTTCAGCGATAGTTCGTGGCATTTAGGGGCGGGCGGCGCAGACCATGGATGTAATTCGAATCGGAACGCGCGCTTCCGAGCTGGCGCTGAGGCAGGCGAGGCTCGTGGAGGCAGCTCTCATCGAGCGCGGACTGAAGTCGGAGCTGGTGACCTTCAAGACTACGGGCGACAAGAAGCTGGACCAGCCGCTGTCGGAGATCGGCGCCAGGGGCCTCTTCACCCACGAGCTGGAGGTTGCCCTGGAAAAAGGCAGGATCGACTGCGCGGTGCACTCCCTCAAGGACCTTCCGACTGAATCGAACGCGGACCTGGAGATCGTGGCGCAGCTGGAGCGTGAAGATCCACGCGACTGCGTCGTCGTCAACCGGGGAACGGGGGCTGAGGGTCTGGACGATCTCCCCGCGGGCTCGCGAGTAGGAACGTCGAGCCTGCGCCGCCGCGCACAGCTCGTCGCCCGGCGGCCCGATCTCGACGTCGTGGAGCTCCGGGGGAACGTCCCCACTCGCCTGAAGAAAGTCGAGAATGGGAGCGTGCACGCGGCGATACTCGCCGCCGCGGGGCTGATCCGGCTCGACGCGCAGCAGCGCATCGCGATGTACCTGGAGCCGCCATCGTGGCTGCCGGCGGCGGGGCAGGGCGCCATAGCCGTTCAGGTGCGGAACGATTCTCACCTCCGCCACGTATTCGCGTCGCTGGATCACGCGCCGACCTCCGTCGCCACCCGCGCGGAGCGCGCGTTTCTCGCGGCACTGGAGGGAGGCTGCCAGGTACCCATTGGTGCGCTGGTGAGCGATACCAGCGGCGTTCCTACATTATATGGAATGCTGTCCGATCTTCGCGGTACGCACTTCGTTCGTGGCTCCCGCCCTCTCGACCCCGCTGCGCCGGAGTCGACCGGAGAACAGCTGGCCGCCGAGATCAGGTCGCGGGGAGGGTCGAGCCTCCTCCTCGAGCTCAGACAATCGGCGATGAAGCTTCCGTCTCCGCAGCCGGAATAAGTTGTCCAGCTTCCCGCACCACCGTCCCCGCCGGCTCAGGCGCACCGCCGGCCTCCGCAATCTGTTTCGGGAGACGCATCTCGCGCCGTCACAGCTGGTGCTGCCGGTGTTCGTACGAGCGGGGAAAAAGCTGCGCCGCCCGGTCGGGTCGATGCCGGGCGTAAACCAGACGTCTGTCGACGAAACGCTTCGGGACGCCGAAGAAGCAGCAAAGGGCGGCGTTGGCGGAATCATTCTCTTCGGCGTGCCGGACTCAAAAGACGCGACGGGGTCGGCTGGCTGGGACGACGCCGGCCCGGTGCAGTCGGCCGTCCGTGAGCTCAAGAGGGAAATTCCGGACCTCGTCGTGATCACCGACGTCTGCATGTGCGAGTACACCGACCACGGCCACTGTGGTGTGCTCAGGGATGGCGAGGTAGACAACGATGCCACCCTCGAGCTGCTGGCGCGCTGTGCTCTGTCGCACGCGCGCGCCGGAGCGGACGTCGTC
>DASTTD010000370.1:0-6797 GCA_035760325.1 Gemmatimonadaceae bacterium | reverse complement strand
AGCAGATGGTGAAGGACGACCGGTTCGACTACTTCGGCCTTACAGGCCACACCGCGGATGAATTGCGCGCGATGCGCTATGTCGTCTGGCTCCCGCCGCGGCCAAAAGGCGAGTTCCTCGGCGAGGGCGACACCTTCACCTATCTGAACCTGATCGACAACGGGCTGCGTGCGTATCGCGACGAGACGCCAGGCGGTTGGGGCGGACGCGTGCCGGTGAACCCGTCATCGGCGAGGGGCGCGCCGCGAGAGGGAGATGCCGCCCCAGCGACGTCGTTCGAGTCTTTCCTGAAGAGTCTCGAGGCGATCGGATCAGCGGGCCCATCGACGCGTCCGCCGTCACCGTCTCATAATTTCACGCCGGCCGCGCAAAACGACTTCGCCGCTCGCATGATCTGGTCGGTGACACCGACATACACGCGCGCCAACCATGAACCCGTAGTGAAGATCCTGGGCAGCGCGCACATCTCTGCGCGGCTAGGCGAAACGGTCCGCCTCGAAGCGGCTGCGTCGGATCCAGACGGCAACACGGTGTCCGTGCGATGGTGGCGGTGGAAGGACGTCGACACCTACCCGGGTGAGGTGAGTCTCTCAGATCCGACCGCACTGGCCACGCATCTTCAAGTACCCACGGACGCGACGCCCGGTCAGACGATCCACCTGGTTTTGGAGGCGACCGACAACGGTGTGCCTGCCCTTACCCGTTATCAGCGGGCCACTGTCTCCGTGACGCGCTGAGCAGCTGAGTAGAAAACCGTCCTCGCCGTTGAGCTTAGTGCTCGCCGCGGTCTCGGCGACGAATGAGATCGCTGGCTACGAAGTAGTGACAGCGGTCATCTCCCGCAGCCGGCTGGCCAGCCACGGAGCCAGCGTTCCCCCGACGTCCGCCATTTTTCGCGTTGCCATTGTTGCTCGCTCCTCAGCGCTCGCCACGTCTCCTTCTGCCGCGGCGAGAAGTGCGAACCGCGCGTCGCTCGTCGCGATACCGTAGTCGTCTTCGAGCGATCGGGCGATCATATCGCTCTCCATATACGCGGCGCGTGCCGCCTCGAGATTGATCGTCGCAAGGAACGAATCTCCCAGCACACCGAGCGCGACGTAAAGCCCCCAGCGGTCACCAATCTCGCGGAAGATCGGAATGCTCACCCGCTCGAGCATGTCACGGGCGTTGAGCGCATCTCCTCGCGATAGCGCGAGCTCGGCGCCGACTCGAGTGGCGAAGGCGTAGAGCTGCCGCTCGCCGATGGCGCGAAACGTATCGAGCGCCTCTGATAACTGCACCTCCGCGGTCGCATAATCTCCCGCACGGGCGCTCGCCCACGCTCGCGCCGCGAGACTGAACGCTACCTCCCGCCGATCACCCAGCCGGCGACGGATTGCGAGCGACTCGGCAAGTGTCGCGGCGGATTCCTCATACAAGCCCTCGAAGAGGGCCACCCACCCGACGTTGTTGAGCGCCTGCGCTGTGCCCCGCTCATCCTGCAATGTCCGGAATAACATCAGGCTCTCCTCCGACAGCCGTCTCGCGTCCGCAAAACGACAGCGGCGCCACTGCAGCCAGCCCAGACTCGCCAGCGCGCGCGCCTCACCCGCGGCATCGCCTGCCGCGCGCCAGGCAGCCCGCGCGCCATCCACCGACGAATACGCATCCGCGTAATCGCCCTGGTTCTGCGCCAGCGAGCCCGCCGCCGCAAGCAGCTCTCCTCGCGACGCGTCAGAGGTGTCGGCCGCTCTGATCGCGCGGCGCAGCCACTCGCGTCCTTCCGTCCAGGCGCCGGAGACGAGCCATGCGCGCCAAAGCGCGCGAGCGAGACGCACCATCGATGCGGGGTCGCCCGCTTCCGCGCGAGCTGCCGCCCATTCGAGGGCGGCCCGCACGTTGGCGCGATCCCGCTCGAGGTGTGCGACCGCTTCACCCTGACGCACGCCGGTCAACATCGGCGCCAGGCGCTCGGCGACGGACAGGTAGTGCGCGAGGTGACGATCCCGAACGGTCGCGTCCTCGCCGGCTTCCCGCAGTCGTTCGAGGGCGAACTCGCGGATCGTCTCGAGCAGAGTCAGGCGCGGGCCATCCTCGTCATCCCCCACGCGTCGCACCAGACTCGTGTCAACGAATTCCTGCGCAAAGGAGAGTGCCTCGAGCTCGCTCGCGTTCAGAACTTCGCGCATGGCATTGAGCGAAAACGCCCCGGCGAAGACGCCGAGTGATCTCAAGGCGGCGCGTTCGCGTGGGGCGAGCAGGTCGTAACTCCAGCCGATCGCGCCCCGCAGCGTGCGCTGACGCGCTGGAAGGTCGCGAGCACCGGCGGCAAGAAAGTCGAGCCGTCGCTCAGCGAGGCGCGCGAGCATCGCTGATGGGGTGAGCAATCGCATGCGCGCGGCGGCCAGCTCTATTGCCAGCGGCAGCCCGTCGAGTCGCACGCAGATCTCCGCCACCGCGCGAACCCCAGCGTCATCGAGCACGAGCTCCGGATTCGTCTCGCGTGCGCAGCGCATGAAAAGCCGCACCGCGGGTGATGCGCTCAACTCCTCTACGCCGACCGGCCGAGTGAGGTCCGGCAGGTCGAGTGGGGACACGAAGAATTCGTGCTCTACCCGCAGACGCAGGCGCACGCGGCTGGTGGCCAGTACCGTCAGTCGGGGTGCGGCGCCGAGGAGGCGCGCTATTTCCGGCGCCGCGCTGACAACGTGTTCCACATTGTCGAGCAAAAGAAGCGTCGGCCGATCGCCGATCGCGACCGCGGTTGCCTCGAGCAACGAGCGATCCTCTCGATCTCGCACTCCGAGTGCGGCCGCGATCGCGCCCGGGACGAGCGCGGGATCGTTCAGAGGCGAGAGATCGACGAACGCCTCAACATCGAATGCCGAGGCCGCATCGGCGGCGATCTGCAAGGCGAGCGTCGTCTTGCCGCTGCCCGCGGCACCGGTGAGTGTCAGCAGTCGTACATCGGAGCGCACGACGAGAGCTGTTGCGGCGCTGCGCTCGCGCTCACGCCCAACCAGCTCGGTCGCGGGCGCCGGTACCGGCGGCAGCACGGTGCGTGGTTCCGCGCTGGCAATGGATTGGTCGAGTGCGCGCGAGAAGTCGGCTGCGCTGGCGAAGCGGTCACCGGGCTCGATGGCGAGAGCGCGAAGCAGAGCGTCTTCGAGGGCCGGCGGAACGTCGGGACGCAGAGTCCGCGGCTTCGGTGGCGCTTCCGCGAAACGCCGTGCAAGGACCGCTTGCGGCGTGACGCCAACCCACGGCGGACGACCGGTCAGCATCTCGTAACAAACGCAGCCGAGCGCGAAGACATCGCTCCTTCCGTCGATCTGTGATTCGCCGACGATCTGCTCGGGACTCATATAGGCAGGCGTGCCAAGCGCAAACTGTGGCTCCGTAAAACGCTCGGTGACTGCGCCAGCCAGCAAGTGCACGATGCCGAAATCGGCGACGATCGCATGGGTCTCGGCGCCGTCGCCGGTGAGCAGAACATTCTCCGGTTTCACGTCGCGGTGCACCACGCCGTGCCGGTGGGCGTGCTCCAATGCCTGCGCTATCTGCCGCGCGATACGAATGGCGAATGAGACTGGCAGCAGGTGGTCTCGCTGCAAGCGCACGCGAAGTGTCTCACCGTCGACGTAGGGCATCACGTAAAACAGCTGACCCTCGTGCTCCCCGGAGTCGTGCAGCGGCAGGATGTGCGGATGCTGCAGTTGCGCAGTGATGCGGATCTCGCGCAGCATTCGCTGCCGGTCGATGGAGGCGTTGAGCTCCGCGCGCAGCATCTTGAGCGCGACCGGGCGATCGTGCTTGACGTCGCGCGCGAGCAGTACCACCGACATGCCGCCGCGCGCGAGCTCGCGCTCGATCGCGTACCGTCCGGCAATGAGGCCTCCGCCGGCGTCTCCCACTTCTTCGCGCAGGCGGTCCGCCAGGGATGAGACGACGGCGCTCGGCTCTGCATCGAGCTCCTCGCGAATGCGACGCGCGTATACCTCCGCGTGGCGTAGCGCAGCGGCGCGGTTTCCACTCGCCGCCAGCGCCTGCATCAAGCCCGCAGCCGCGATGGTGCGAAGCGGGTCCAGCATCGTGAGGCGCCGCCACATATCGGCCGCCGTCGCGTGATCGCCGCGCTCCTGCGCCCTGGCGGCCAGCGATTCGAGGACGCGTTCCGCGAGAGCATCGAGTCGCATCCGCTGCTCGTCGATCCACTGCTGGAAGGCGTTGTTGTCTCCGCTCAGGTAAATGCCGTCGAGGAACGGTCCCTGGTAATGCGTCGCTGCTTCTTCCTCTGCGCCGCTAGCGATAGCCGCCTCGAACTCCATCACGTCAGCGGTGATCAGCGCAGGGTTCAAGCGCAACTGCTCCGTACCCGCCCCCAACACGAGCTCCTCGGTGCCGGTGTCGCGGCGAAGCGCGTACAGCGCCTGGGAAAGGGCCTGGCGACCGCTCGCAGCATCCCGTTCTGGCCAAAGCAGCGAAAGGAGCCGGTCACGGGTGACTCCGTGTCCTCGGGCGACGGCAAGAACCGCCAGTACCGCGAGGCGTCGCGGTTGCATTGCCGCGCCACCGAGCTGACCTGCATCGGACGTCAGCGACAGCCCGCCGAGGGTGCGGAGTCGGAGCATTTAAGCTCCGCAGCGCAAAAGCTCGGCGCAGGTGAGAATCAGGTGAGACATGCTGACTAGAGTATGGCACGACGATCCGGGCCGGCAAGCATCCCATAAGGCTCGCCCTTCGACCCCCTACCTTTTGAGCGAGGAGTAACCGCCATGACTGCATCACTCTCGACCACCCCGGCCCCCAGCTCCGCGCAGAGCGCGGTGGAGTTTGGTCCACCCCCAGCCATCGGAATCCAGACGCCGGGGGTTCATCATGTAACGCTGCGCGCGACCGACCTCGCTCGGGCCAAGGTGTTTTACATCGACCGCCTCGGTTTCCCACTGTTGATGGAGACGCCCGACCTGATCCTGTTCCTGGCCGGAGGCACCGCTTTCGGCGTGCGTGGTCCTACCACGGATACCGATCCGGCGGACATTTTCAGTCCGTTCCGCGTCGGACTCGACCACGTCGCGCTCGCGTGCACCAATGAAGATGAGCTTCGGCGCGTTGCGACTGGTCTGACCTCTGCCGGCGTCGAGAATACAGGCGTGAAGATGGACGAGACCCTGAAGCGTAATTACGTGGCGTTCCGCGATCCGGATGGCATCAAGTGGGAGCTGTACATGGCCGATGATGCGGCGGCTGACCGCAGGGCGCAGCTCAAGGCGGTGGCGGACGCCTATTTTGACGGACTTTCATCGAAGGACTTGTCCCGGATCCCATATGCCGAGGATGTGAGGCTCCGCGCACCACTCGCTCCCGGCGGCGCGGAGACAGCTCAGGTCGGTCCGGCGGCGCGAGCATTCCTGGAAGGGGTCCTTCCACTTGTTGGCGACATCACCACTGTCGACTACTACCTCAACGATGACCTGAGCGGAATCGCCACTGCCGCCCTCGTTCAGATCAAGAGTCCCGCCACGACGTTACGAGTGGTAGACAGGTTCACGGTTGACGGGAACGGAAAGATCATTGAGCAGGAGAATCACTACGATCCGAGAGGCGTTACGAATCAAAGCTGATAGACGAGGTCATAGCAGTCTGTGGCAAGCCATTCTCAAACACGTCCTGCTGGCCGTGGCGCTTGCCACGGTCAGCGGAGATCATCGCAGTGATGGCCGAAGCGTTCGCCAGTGCTAGGCGCCGAGTACCTGTCTCACCGCCCGATCCGCTTCGCGAATCGAGTTACGGTGATCGCTCGCGCCGGCGAGATCGGTATTCGCAAAGGCAATCCGACCGTGCGGACAATTGCGCAGGATGTCCCTCGGCGCCGGCTTGCCGTCGATGCCGAAGAAGAATCCCGGCTGCGGATTCACGTACGCGTGTCCCCAGCGATTGAGGATGATTCCGGCGATGTCCCGGCGCGGATCGAAGCCGCCGGGCGCGAACATGTCGCCGAGCTGCTCGCGGAATGCGCGCTCGTACTGCGCGAAAGAAGTACCGAGCAGCTGCGCGCGTCCTCGTCTCCCTTGCTCTCCTATAGGTAGTCCGGGCTGTGCAAACAGGACCTTGATGGTCAGCACCGTTGGTGAGTCCGGACCGATCGTCGGAGTCGCGTTGCCGACCAGCGCCATCTTGCGGACTGTGAGATAGTCTCCGAGTCCGCCGAACCAGCGGCAGCCGGACATTCCCATCTTGTAGAGCCAGCGCCAGTTGTGGACGGCGATGTTCGCCATCAGGCACGGCGATCGATAGAACTGCGCGTAGGCGTGGCGATGGCTCGCCGGCAGGTCGCGGACGATGCGCCTGGTCGTCCAGCAGCCGCCCGCCATTACGACTGAGCGCGCTCTGACTTTATAGAGCTTCTCGGCCTTGACGTAGGTGACGACCACATGCGGTGCGCTGGCCGGATCGCCCGCATGCTCGACACGAACGACTGTGGAGCTGAGGCGGATGCGCGTCGGCTGTCCGGTGCGATCGAGCGCGCGGAAGTCGACACGATTCTGCCACACGGCGTCGATTGTGCGCGGACCGGCGAAGGCGTCAGGGATGAGCGTTTTCACCATCAGTCGCGCGATTCCGCCGTTGCCGTCAGGGAACATCTGGTCGCCGAGCTCGTCGTCGCCGTCTTCGGGGAACTGATTCTCGATCGCGTAGTTGCAGTACGCCGACAGGACGTCGGGCCCGAGTCCATATCCTCCGCCTTCGACCGGCGACAGAAACTTTCGCACGGTCTCGCGGCTGATGTTGTATCGCGCCATCAAGTGATCTTCGAG
>DASTTD010000369.1:0-5193 GCA_035760325.1 Gemmatimonadaceae bacterium | reverse complement strand
GCGCCGAAGCCCCAGTGCCAGCCGACTTTCTCGCCGAGTGCGCCGGTGATCAGCTGACCCGCGAACGCACCAATGTTGATGCCCATGTAGAAGATCGAGAATCCGGCATCGCGTCGTGAGCCGCCCTCGGGATACAGATCGCCGACGATCGCGGAGATGTTCGGCTTGAGGAGTCCGGTGCCCATGACGATGAGCACGAGGCCGAGGAAGAACGGGACCTTTCCTCCACCAGGCCCGGCCAGTCCGGAAAGACCTATCGAGAGATGCCCCGAGGTGATGAGGCACGCACCCACGAAGATTGCGCGCTGCAGGCCGAGCAGACGGTCGGCGACCCAGCCGCCGGGCAGCGACGCGAGGTAAACGCCGAACCCGTAGATGCCAACGATCGCGGATGCCTGACCCCGCTCGAACCCGAATCCGCCATCGGCGAGAGCCGCGGCCATGAACAGCACGAGCAATGGACGGAGCCCGTAGTAGGAGAACCGCTCCCACATCTCGGTGAAGAAGAGTGTGGATAGTCCGACCGGATGGCCGAAGAAGCCTCTTCCGGCGCCGCCCTGCATCCCCGGCGGAGGCTCGTCGTGGGTTACGGTTGCCGCGGAGGGCTGATCGAACATGCCTCTATCTCTGGCCATGGCTGGGGGTCTTAGGGTTTGGAACGTCGGGGGCTAATTGTCATCAACCTGCCACTCTCCCGCGGAGAGAACGCGTCTTGAGTTTTCCGTTGTTGCGTTCACCGTTGTTGCGTTCAACGCAAAAACGCATAACGGAATGACGGTCAACGCACAACTCAATCCGGTCTCCGAGGTATCACTGGTCTCGATCACAATCAGTGCACTGCGGCGAGGGGAAGATACCTTTGCGGAGGGTGAACGCCACCAGCGCGCTGCTGTTCCTCCCACGTGACGGTCGTCGGCGGCTGCTTGATGCATGCGACCTGGTGCCCAGGCGCTTTCAGCTCGAGGGGCGGCACGATCTTCGTGCACGCCTCGTCTTTCGCGGGGTGATGGCACCGGGGATGGAAGACACAACCCGGGGGCGGGTTCGCCGGCGAGGGTACGTCGCCCTGAAGGAGGATGCGCTCCTTCCGCGCTTTCGGATCGGCGACGGGAACCGCGGAGAGCAGCGCTTGCGTATACGGCATCAGCGGCTCGCGGTAGAGATCCTCGGATGTCGCGAGCTCTACGACTTTTCCGAGGTACATCACCGCGACGCGATCCGCGATGTGCTCGACGACCGACAGGTCATGCGCGATGAACATGTACGTGAGGTGCCGTTCCCGCTGGAGATCCCGCAGCAGGTTTATCACCTGCGCCTGGACGGAGACGTCGAGCGCCGACACCGGCTCGTCGCACACGATGAACTTCGGCTCGACCGAAAGCGCGCGCGCGATGCCAATGCGCTGTCGTTGTCCGCCGGAGAACTCGTGCGGGTAGCGCGTCGCATACTCCCGCCTCAGTCCTACTTCCTCGAGCAGCTGTCTCACCCGATCGTCCGCCGCCTTCCCCTCGGCCAGACGGTGGATGGTCAGCCCCTCCCGAATGATCGCACCGATCGTCATTCTCGGATTCAGAGACGAGACCGGATCCTGGAAGATGATCTGCATTTCCCGTCGGAGCGACCTCAGCTCCCTGGTTCCCATTGCGCGTACATCCTTCCCCCCGAACCTGATCTCTCCCGATGTCGGCTCGATGAGGCGGAGGACGATGCGGCCGGTCGTCGTCTTGCCACAACCTGATTCACCGACCACACCCAGCGTCTCGCCGCGGGACACGTCGAACGACACGTCGCTCACCGCCTGCACCGCGCCAACCTGTCGCGCCAGCACTCCCTTCTTGATCGGGAAATGCTTTTTGAGATTCCGGACCGAAAGGAGCGGCTCAGCGCCCCCGGGAGGCGTCGAAGCAGGGATAGCCGTCATGCGACCGCCGCTCCCTGCAGGACCACGAGTGGCGGATGCGGATGATTGCGACGCTGGGGCTCGATCGCCAGATGACAGCGCGACGTGTGCGCGGCGCCAACCTGATACAGCGGCGGGTGCTCACGCTCGCACAGCTCCCACGAGTACGGGCACCGATCGCGGAACCGGCATCCCGCCGGCCAGTCGGTCGGCGCGGGCACGGTTCCGGGTATGACGTTCAGACGCTCCAGCTCGCGCCCGATGTGCGGCATCGCGAACATCAGGCCCTCGGTGTACGGATGGTGCGGCCTGGAGAACAGCTCGTCGACGGCTGCCTCCTCGACGACCTGTCCCGCGTACATGACGATTACGCGCGACGTCGTTTCGGCGATCACGCCAAGGTCATGGGTGATCATCAGGATGGAAGTGCCGAACTTCTTCTGAAGGTCCACGAGCAGGTCGAGGATCTGCGCCTGAATCGTGACGTCGAGAGCGGTGGTCGGCTCGTCGGCGATGACCAGAGCGGGTTTCATCATGAGAGCCATCGCGATCAGCACGCGCTGCCTCATGCCGCCCGATAGCTGATGAGGGAACTGCTTCGCGCGATCGGCGGCGGCGGGAATTCCCGTGAGCGCGAGTGATTCGACGGCGCGGTCCCATGCTTCCCCGCGGCTCACTCCAGCGTGGATCCGCGCGACTTCCGCGACCTGGTCCCCGACGGTGAACACGGGGTTCAGCGCCGACATCGGCTCCTGGAAGATCATCGAGATGCGGTTGCCCCGGACGTGTCTGATCTCCTCGTCACCCAGCGTGACGAGATCCTTGCCCTCGAACTCGATGCGGCTCCCGGGCTCGATACGTCCCGGAGGCTGGATGAGACGAAGTATCGAGAGCGCGGTGACGGATTTTCCGCAGCCCGACTCTCCCACAATGCCCACGGTTTCACCCGCGCCGATGTCGAACGAGACTCCGTCGACGGAGCGCGCGACCGCGCTTCCCATGTGGAACCAGGTGCGCAGATCGCGGACGGAGACGAGAGGCGCCGGAGAAATCGCGTTGGAAGTCATTGCATCACCAGCTGCGGTCATACGCATCGCGCAGGGATTCGCCGAGAACGTTGAGCGTCATAACAGTGACAACCATCATGAGACCGGGGAAGAGTGACATCCACCACAGCGCCGCGACCTGATCGGATCCGTCCCGAATGATGTTGCCCCAGCTCGCCTCCGGCTGCGGGACGCCGATGCCCAGAAACGACAGCCCGGCCTCGAGGACGATCACGTGTGCGACGCCAAGCGTCGCCGCCACCACGATTGGAGATACCAGGTTCGGGAGCAGATGCCGCAGGAGAATCCGCCGCCGGCTCGCGCCCAGCGCCCGGGCCGCGGTAACGAATTCCGCGTGCTTCAACGCAAGAACCTGACCCCTGACGATGCGACTGAGGCCGAACCAGCCGGTAAGGCCGAGGAAGAGGATGAGCGCTCCGATGGACAGCCGTGGCCACGCCGCCAGGATCGCGACGAGCAGCAGCAGACGGGGAATGGCGAGGAAAGCGTCGAGGACCCGCATCATTATCGTGTCCATGATCCCGCCCGCGTATCCCGCGATCGCACCGAACGCGACGCCAACCGTGAGACTGACCACCGTGGCGAGAAAACCGATGAGGAGCGAAAGGCGCGCCCCGTAAATCACGCGGCTCAGCACATCACGGCTGAAGGGATCAGTGCCGAAGGGATGCGCGGCCGACGGAGGCATGTCCTTCATTCGCACGATGTCCGGCTGAGCGGCCGGGTCGTACGGCGCGATGAAAGGCGCCAGCAGTCCGATGAGAATGATTGCCGTGAGAATGACGAGAGCGAGCCGCGGCGCCGGCCGCTCCAGGAGACGACCGAGGGTGCGTCCGAGCGGGGATTGGCGCGCATGCATCGAGTCAGCTGGCACGGAGTCTCGGGTCTGCCCAGGCGTAGAGCATGTCGGCGAGGAAGCTTCCAACCATCACCATGAAGCTCCCGATGACCACCGCTCCGACTACCAGCGGATAATCCCGCGACGCGATGCCGTTCACCATGGCGTAGCCCATGCCGGGCCACGCGAACACGCGCTCGATGAAGACCGCGCCGGTAAGCAGAGCGGGGAACGACAGCCCGATCAGACTGATGACCGGAAGAAGCGCATTGCGCAGCGCGTGGCGGCGGAGGATTGCCCGCTCGGTCAGGCCCTTGAGTCGCGCGGTTCGGATATAGTCGGCGGGCAGTACGTCGATGAGCGCGGCGCGCTGATACCTCGCGACGCCCGCTGATGCGAGCAGAGTGAGCGTGGCCGCGGGAAGGGCGAGATGTTTGACTCGGTCAAGTATTCTCCCTCCGAGTCCCAGGTACTCGTGCATCACCGGATCGACGGCGCCGCCGACGGGGAAAATCGGTAGCCAATAGGTGAACGTCAGCAGTGCGAGTATGGCGAGCCAGAAATCCGGCATTGACAGAAAGAGCAGCGACGCGCCGCTCAGAGCGTGATCCGTCGCCGAACCGCGCCGCGACACCTGAACGAAGGCAATCAGGATTCCGAGGGCGAAGCTGCCGACGAGAGCGATGCTCATGAGCAGCAGGGTGTTGGGGAGCGCGTGCGCGAGCACGTCCCGGACAGGACGGTCGTGGGAGAAGGACCATCCGAGCTCGCCGCGCGCGAGCTGGCTCACGTAGCGGGCGAACTGCTCGGGGACCGGACGGTCGAAACCGTACTGCACGCGCAGCCGCTCGCGGATCTCGTCGCTGATGTTGGGGTTGTCGATCGCCGCGCTGAACGGGTCGCCTGGAGCCAGATGAATGAGCGCGAAGCTGATCGCCGCGACGAAGGCGACGATCACCGCGGCCTGGGCGAGTCTCTCTGCGGCGTAGCGGAGCACCCGCTACGGGGTCGTCCGCCCCGCCGTGTCGGCGGAGGAAGGCGCGCCTCGCGGGATGTTGTCGCGCGGGATTCTTTGGTCCGCGGGTATCCACCACTCGGCGATGTGGGCCCACCACGCATCGGGACGCATGGGAGCGAGCTGAAATCGCGAGTGGTAGCCCAGCGTTGGAATCGGCTCCGCCAGCCATATCGCCGGGGCGTCCTGGGCGATCGTTTCGTAGGCCCTGGTGAACAGCGCGCGGCGCTGACGGATGTCCGCCGCGGCGAGCGCACTGTCGATGTATGCGTCGAAAACGGGGCTCTCGTACGAGCCATAGTTCAGGCCGTTGCGCGCGCGCGAGCCCTGCGTTCCCCATGACTGGCGAACGCTGCCCGGACTTGCCTGGGTC
>DASTTD010000368.1:0-12040 GCA_035760325.1 Gemmatimonadaceae bacterium | reverse complement strand
ATGTCATAATTGCGATTCCTCGCCGGGCCGAAAGCAAGGTCGAGGACCGCCAGAGTGCGGGCGATCGGGGAATCGCGGTCCTCCGCACCGCGCTGTGGCTGCGCGTCGCGATCAGGAGTCAGCTCAATTCGATTCGGCTGTGACATTCGTCCCTCGGATTCGTGTGTCGCGTGGGACTGGATTTCGGAATCCGGCGAGAACCGTGCAGCCGGCGCCCAGGCATAAGTACGAAGCCCCTGTTTCATATTGGCGGTATCGCGCCAAACGTCAATAGGCTGCCGGGGTTATACGTTCAATTGTCTGATAACGAACTGGTTCACAAGCCACGCCCCACAGCTCGAGCAAAACTCGGGGTCTGGCTCCGGACGGGGCCCGCAGCGGGGACATGACTTTCGCCCCGCTTCCGCGGCGCGCATCGCCGCGACTGCTTCGCCGGTATATCGAGCCTTGAGAGTGCCATAATCGGCATCTGATATCTTGCCGGTCTCCCGATCGAACTCCAGCTCTCTCAGCGCGTCTACGGCTGACGCAGAAGCTTCACTGCGTCCGGGTCGGCCCGCAGGGGCGGTGGAGGCGACAACGGGCCGCAGAAGCGGATAAAGGACGTAGCAGAGCGATGCGACGGCCAGCGCCGTTCCAATGAGGAGGGCGGTCATACGTCCTGCCGAACTGGTGATGCGGCGGTCATACGTCCTGCCGCACTGCCTGCTCGAGCCGCGCGAGTTCGTCACTCGTCGCCGAGACCTGCGGGACAGGCGCGACCGCCGCGGGAGCACGCGCCTTCCACCGGCGGAGCACCGCCCCAATCGCAATCGCTCCCGCGCCAAGCGCCAGGAACGGCATTGTATAGCCGAGGAGGTTGAAGCCGCTCTTCACGGGGGCCATGAGAACCCGCTCGCCGTACGCCGCCTGAAACGCGGCCAGAATTTCCGGACCGCTGTAACCGCCGTCGACCAGCGCGAGTACGTCGCCGTGCATGGCCGGCGAAACGCTGCACGAAAAATCCGTCGTGCGGCAGGTGAAGACATCGAGAACGCACCCGCACTGGCACTTGATCTGGTGCTCGAGATCGTCGCGCTCGACCGGAGTCATCGAAGGTCGCGCGTCCGGCTTCGGCTCGAGCTTCACGGGGCGATAGACGTCACTGGCGGAGGCCATTGGCCCCGTCAGCTCCTGGGGCTGCGCCTGTGCCAGCATTATCCGCGAAGCTGCCAGCCCACCAAGGAGTGGTGCGCCTCGAAGCAGAAGATCGCGGCGCGAGAGTCTCATGCTCCCACCAGGTCGGGTTCCCGATGCGCCGGGGGAAGATGCTGCGGCTTGAGCACGGTCGCGTATCCACTCTGAACCCGTTTTCTGTCGGCGGCCGGCCACATCACAACGAGGCCGCCGAGCGCCATCAGCGCTCCCCCGATCCAGACCCAGCGCACGAGCGGGTTGAAGCTGACGCGAATCTCGGCGTCATCCGCGTTCCTTACTCCAGCGAGAACCACATACACATCCTGACTGAAAGAGCCCCTGATCCCCACCTCTGTGGACGGCTCGAAGGTTGGCGCGCCGCGGCTGTCGACGTGCTGCCGCTTCTCGCTGGTCATCACTCCCGCGCTCCTGCCATCGCGCCTGAGATCCAGCGCGATCGCGGTGACTTCACGGTTCAGCACGTTGTAGCGAGAGATTCCCTGGCTGACGAAAGTCCACGAGTGTCCCCACGGATCGGTGACGGTTTTAGCATCGCCCGGCCTGAGCGTCAGATCGTATTCACGCTTGAATGCCATTCCCGCGAACGCCGCGAAGATTACCACCACCCCGAGATGAACGATGTATCCGCCGTAGCGCCGGCGGTTGCGGGCAACGAGGCGTGGCAGGGCGACGAGGCGCGATTCACCGTACATGCGGTGTCTCGCCCCGACGCCCTTCGAAAATTCCTGCACGATCGTCGTCAGAACGAGCGCGCCGAAGGTGTAGGAAAGAAGCGCGGCGAGATTGCGCACGCCGAGGGCGAAGAGCAGTCCGCCAATGAGCACCGCGGCCGCGACTGGTGCCGTGAACTGCCGCTTCAGGTTCGCGACGGATGCGCGCCGCCATGCGATGAGCGGTCCGATTCCGGTGAGGAGAAGCAGTAACAGTCCGAGCGGCACGTTCACCGTGTTGAAGAACGGCGGGCCGACCGTGATCTTCTCGCCCCTCACCGCCTCGCTGAGGATCGGAAAGATCGTTCCCCACAGGACCGAGAACGCGATCCCGATAAAGATCAGGTTGTTGTAGAGGAAAGCGGCTTCCCTGCTCACCATGCTCTCGAGCTCGGCCTGCGCCCGTAAATCCTTCAGCCGAGTCGTGACGAGATAAACGGTGAGGGCGATGCAAAGCACGAGAAAGCCGGCGAACCACCACCCCACCTTCGACTGCGCGAATGAGTGAACGCTGGAAATCACTCCGCTGCGGGTGATGAAGGTTCCGAAGATCGACAGCAGAAACGCCGAGATCACGAGTGTCACGTTCCATTTCCGCAGCATGCCGCGCTTCTCCTGCACCATGATCGAGTGCAGAAACGCGGTATTCACCAACCACGGAAGCAGCGATGCGTTCTCGACAGGATCCCACGCCCAGTAGCCGCCCCAACCCAGCTCGACGTACGCCCACCACATGCCGAGCGTGATACCGACGGTGAGGAAGAACCAGGAGAACAGCGCCCACCGGCGCACGGCGGCGAGCCATTCCGCGTCGAGCCGGCGGGTGAGGAGTGCGGCGATCGCGAAGGCGAAGGGAATCGAGGTGCTGATGTACCCGAAGTAGAGATTCGGCGGATGAATCGCCATCCCCGGGTTCTGGAGCTGCGGATTGAGCCCCCGACCGTCCGGCGGAATCCAGTCCAGCCGCTCGAAGGGATTCGAGCCCAGACAGATCGTCGCGAGAAAGAAAGCGAGGATGAGGGCGAGCGTGCCGGATACGTACGGCATCAGCTCGCGGTTTCTCGTGCGGTTGGACCACAGCGTTATCGCGGAGAAGATCGCGAGGATCAGCGCCCAGAAGAGCAAGGATCCGGACTGTCCCCCCCAGAAGGCGGCGATGGTGTAGACGACCGGGAGATTGGAGCTGGTGAACGAGGCGACGTACTTGATCGAGAAGTCGTGCGTCAGGAGCGCGGTCCAGAGGCCGATCGAGGCGAGGATGACCATTGCAAGCGTCGCGTATATGGCGCGCTCGCCGCTTTCGATCAGGTCCGCCCGGCGCATGTGTCCGCCGGCGAACGACACCGTCGACCCCCAGGCCGCCATGAGGAGCGCGACCCAGAGCGACAGCTCACCAACCAGGATCACGCCCGCTTGTCCGCTGGAGGCAGCGGTGGCGTTGCCTTCCTGTAACCGGGGGTATCCCTGTACTTCTCGGGCGCGTTCTCGTAGCGCGAGGCGCACTTGGCAAGCAGAGTCGTTGCGCGAAACGTCTCGTCGCGGCCGAGCCTGCCTTCGAGGACGACATCGACATCGTCGGTGAAGGTGTCGGGCGTGATACCGCGATACACGACGTCGTAGGTCTTGGCGCCGTCGGTAACCTTGAACGCAACCTGGCGTCCGCCGGGATCACGCACTATCGATCCATTCACGACCCGGGCGCCGACTTTTACTCCGGTCTCATAGAAAGTGGGATCGCTCGTGGTCTTCGCGGACAGCTCGCCCGGCGTCAGATAATAAACGCCGGTGTCCTTGATGGCGCTGGCGGCGAGGTAGCCGGCGCTGCCGAGCACCAGGGCTCCGCCGATGAGGAATTTGCTGCGTGGCTTCACAGGTGGAATATAGAACCGGGGCCGTGCTCCATAAAGCCGCGGAATGAGCTCGTCGGCAGGGATTGCGAACGAGCGTGACGAACCCATATTCGACGCCTGCCGTGTCCCCCGAACATCCACTTCATCAGGGAGCTTCGTTGAAACGCCGATTCCTCCTTCCGGCCCTGCTGGTGGTGATCTCAGCGGGCAGCCTCGCCGCTCACGATCTCTTTCTCCGCGCCGAGAGCTATTTCATCGCCCCCGAGACGACGGTCCGTATCGACGTGCTGAATGGAACGTTCAGCAAAAGCGAGGACGCCGTCACCCCCGATCGGCTGCGGGATCTGACCATCGTCGGCGCAACCGGGATTACTTCGCCACTGGACCGCGCGGCGTGGACGGCGACCGGAGATACGAGCATCATCAACGTCCCGGTCGGACCGCCCGGCACGTATGTCATCGGCGCTTCACTTCTCCACCGGGAGATCGCTCTCGAGGCCAGGGATTTCAACACCTACCTGGCGACGGACGGTCTTCCCGATGTGCTCGCTGCACGCCGAAAGAGCGGTGAGCTCAATCGCCCGGCGCGCGAGCGGTACTCGAAGCACGTGAAGGCACTCGTCCAGGTCGGGGCCGCCCGCACGTCCGGCTACGGTGCCGAGCTCGGCTATCCGGCGGAGCTGGTGCCGCTGAACAACCCTTACACGCTGCGGGTCGGTGAAAACCTGCGGCTGAGAGCGGTAGTGGAAGGCGAGGCGGTCCCCAACCAGCTGCTCATCGCCGGGGGCCGAACCTCGAGCGGCGCCCGCATCGCGCAGCGGAGCGTGCGCACCAACCGCGACGGTGAGGCGAGCGTTCGGATCGGCTCTCGCGGTGTGTGGTACGTCAAATTCATCCATATGGAGCGCGCGGGCGCCGACACTACCATCGACTACGAATCGAAGTGGGCGACGCTGACCTTCGGCGTCCGATAGCGCTTCACGCCTGGCGTCCCGTCGCTCGCGGGGGCCGCGCGCTGGCAGGATCCGTGCAGCAGGAAACCGCGCAATCACTCCAGAGCGAGGAGGAACAATGCAGGCAAAAGAAATCATGAGCCGTGACCCGCAATGCTGTACGCCAGGCGACACTCTCCAGAGCGCGGCGCGGATGATGGCGGACTTCGACTGCGGCAGTCTGCCGGTAGTCGAGAGCGCGGACCGGAAAGAGCTGATCGGCGTGCTGACCGACCGCGACATTGCCATCCGGGGCGTTGCGAAAGGCAAGACGCCGGATTCCAAGGTCAACGATGTAATGACGCCCGCTCCGGCATCCTGCTCACCCGAGGACGATGTCGACGAGGTGGAGCGGATAATGGTGGAGCAGCAGGTGCGGCGCGTTCCTGTCGTCGATGCCGACCGGAGAGTCGTGGGGATGATCGCCCAGGCCGATCTCGCGCGCGACAATCGCGCCGCGAGCGACCGCGATGTGGGGCGGATCGTGGAGAAGATATCGGAGCCGACGACGGCGAAAAAAGAGCCCCCCCGCGACAAAGAGCAGGAGTACCGACTCTAGGACAACCGCTTGAGCAGAGGTTACTGCTCGCCGGGAGCCGCAAACGGAAGTGGTGAGTCGTGAGTTGTTAGCGGGCAGCTACCAGCTGACAACTCACGACTCATCACTTTTTTCGGCTAGAGAAGCAACAAACTCTTCGTTACACCGCGTCGGAGAGCGAGGTGAAGTTGAAGTCCTTCGCCCGAATGCTCGGCATCACCTGGCCGGCGGCGGTTCGCTCGGCCCGTCCGATCTCATCGATCTTCCGGAGCAGAAACAGGGGACTCTCGTTCCACCGGAAGTTCTTGAGGCTGCGCGTGACTTTCCCGTTCTCGATCAGGAAAGTGCCGTCACGCGTGAGGCCGGTGAGAAGAACGGTGCGCGGATCCAGCGAGCGGATGTAGAAAAAGTGCGTCACCAGAATCCCGCGCTGCGTACCCGCAATCAACTCGTCGGTGGTCTTCGTACCACCGACCATCTTGAGTCCGCCAGGTAGGCCTCCGCCAAAACCTCCGCCGGCTCCACCCGTGGCTTCGACGCCCTGCTTCCGCGCCCAGAAGCGGGTGTACACCAGATTCCTGAGGACGCCGTTTTCGATCCAGACCCGCCGGCTGAGTGGGAAGCCCTCGGGATCGAAAGGCTGCGCAAGGAGCTCGGGATCGGCGGGATCCGAATATAGAGTGACGCGCTCATCGGCGACCTTTTCGCCGAGGAGAGTTCCGCCGCCGCGCCTGGAAAATGCGCCGCGACCTTCGTCGGCGCTGCGCGCATTGAAGGCACTGGCCAGCTGCGGCACCAGGTCGGCCACCGCGCCGGGCTCCAGCACGACTGTGTAGGCGCCAGGCTCGATTGCCTGCGGATTTCGCGACGCGACCGCCTTCTGCGCCGCCCGCGCGCCGAGCTCCGCCGGATCGATCGCCGCCCAATCGCGCGCGCCGGCGGAAGCCCACCCCGACCCGGTGCGGTCAGGCGTTCTCACCGTGTTGGAAAGACCGGAATCAGTCGAACGATGATACGCGAACAACCCTCTATTGTTCGCAATCGCGCGCGCGCCCGCCGTCGCCTCGAGGTATCCGGCGACGAAAACGTCGCCAGCCGGCCGGCCCACCTCCTGCGCGCGATTGATCAGGCGCGAAACGGCGGCGGCCCGCGATTCCGGACCAAGATTCGCGGTCGCATCGATCCAGCCGTTCACGTTCACGTAATTCTGCGCGCCGAGCTCGGGCATCAGCTCGGGATCTTCCGGCGACAGTCTCGCCAGACGAATCGCGAGGTCGACGGTGCGGCGCAGCGACGCATCATCCAGCATGTTGGTGGTAGCCGCTGCCCGGCGCCTGCCGATGGTGGTGCTGACGCCAACCGTGGTGTTGACCGTCTCGCCGGAGGTTGTGATCTCGCCGCCGGCGAATCTGGTGTTGCCTTCCCAGGCGCTGTTGATGGTGACTCTCGTCTCGTCAGCCGTCGACATCGCGAGCACCCGGTCGGCGAGCGCCTTCGCCTGCTCACGCGTGAGAAGTGGGGCGAGTGCGGAGCCGGCCGAGTGAAACAAAGTGCGCGGCCTCATGCGCGTCTCCCGGTGTTGACGATATTCACCTGCCTGAACCGCGCCGGAGGACACCCGTGACTTACCGAATTCGACTGGCCCGGCTGGCCCTTCCCGTCACCGAACGAGCCGCCGAGCCAGTAGCTCCGTTCGCCGCCGATCATGTCCATGCTGTTCCAGAACTGCGGGGTGTTCGCCTGATAGGCGACATCCTTCAGCATGCCGGTAATCTTCCCGTTCTTGACCTCATGGTACGACTGCCCGGAGAACTGGAAGTTGTAGCGCTGGTGATCGATCGACCACGAGCCGCGATTCCGGATGACGATGCCGTTAGCGGTGTCGGCGACGATCTCGTCGAGTCCGATGTTCCTCTCACCAGGCATGAGCGAGATGTTCGGCATCCGCTGGAACTGCACGTTCGCCCAGGAATCCGCGAATGAAGTTCCATGCGACCGGCGTACACCCGTGAGTGACGCAATCCACGCCGCCTGCTCGCGTGTGGTCTGGTAATCCCTGAAGATTCCCTTCTCGACGATGAGCCACTTGTCAGCGGGCACGCCTTCGTCGTCCCACGCCACGCGGGAGAGCGAATTCTCCTGGGTGCGATCGGCCTGGACGTTCATGAACTCGGGACCGTACCTGAATTTGCCGATGAAATTCCCGGGCGGGGCGATGAAGCTGGTGCCGGCGTAATTCGCCTCGTAACCCATCGCCCGGTCCAGCTCGGTCGGATGCCCGATCGATTCATGAATGGTGAGCCAGAGATTCGTCGGAGCGAGAATGAGGTCGTACCTCCCGGGCGCGACCGGTTTCGCGCTCAGCTTTTCCGCGGCCATCGATGCCCAGCGCTCGGCGTTCCCGGGCATGTCGAGCGACTCGATGTACTCCCACCCTGATCCGCGCGGTGCCAGCTCTTCGCTGTAGCTCTGGAAATCTCCCTCGGCGATCGCTGTCGCGGTGAACTGTGGCCCGACCCGAACGAAGGTCTGTGTCGTGAGAGTGCCGTCGGTGGTGGCGAGTGTCTTCTCTTCGCGGAGCAGCGCCATGCCGGAGTTGGCGAAGCGGACTCTTGGCACCTTCAGCGCCGCTTCGTTGGCGGACAGGAGCAGCGCGACCTTTTCCTCGATCGGCACGTCGACCGGATCGCGGGCGATCGGAGTACGCCATGTACCCTTCACCGCTGCCACCGGAGCCAGCTCGACGCGCCGGCGTTGAACCGTGCGCGCGGCGCGGGCGAGCCGCACTGCTTCCCGCGCTGCCTGCTGAACCCCGGCGCGCGTCATCTCGCTCGTCGCGGCGAATCCCCACGAGCCATCGACGAGCGCCCGCACCCCGACACCGAACGACTCCGAATCGGAAACGCCGGTGACCTGGCGCTCGCGGGTACTCACGAACTGTCTGCGGTAGCGGCCGATTCGCGCATCGGCGTAGGAAGCGCCGCCTGAGCGTGCCGCGTTCAGCGCTTCGAGGGCGAGGCCATCGATCGAGTTGTCCGTGGCCGGGCTTGCCGGCGCGGGGATAGCGACAGTCGTGCCGGCCCGCGCGCAGGAGCCAAGTCCGGCGACGGCGGTGGCTGCGGCTGCCGTTCTGAGGAAATCGCGACGCGTAGTCATCGGGATGAGGGAGAGGAGATTTCTATTCTACGATTGTGCGCGACGGGGGACAATTCCCCGCGGCCGGAGTATTCTCTATTGACAGTGCGACCGACGATTCTTAGGAGTTCGTCCCTCCTCATCCCAAACATCTGCATGCGCCTGGCCGTCCGTAAAGGAATCTTGCTTGCTGCCAGACCCCTGGCAATCGTGGGCGTAGCCATCCTCGCTGCAGCCTGCGGAGGCGATGGCGGTACCGCACCACGCACCGTGGGAAGCATCTCGATCACTCCCGCGAATCCCCCGGTTATTCCGGCGGGAGGGGTCCTTCAGCTCTCGGTTACCGTGCGCGACACAGAAGGCGAGCCGATGTCGGGTCAGAGCGTCTCGTTCTCGACCAGCGCGCCGGCCGTCGCAACGGTTTCAACCAGCGGGCAGGTATCGGCGGCCGGGCCGATCGGCGTCGCGACCATCACCGCGTCAGTTGGAAGCGTAAGTGCCAGCGTTCCGGTGACGGTCGTCGCCGGCGCCTCCGCATCCATTACTACCACCAGCTCCGATCCGGGAGCCCTGCCGCCGGGAGCAACCGCCGGCGATTCCGTGCGCTTCGTAGTCCGGGACGCGTTCGGAAATCCGCGCGTCGCGGAAACCGTGAGCTTCAGCGTTGCCGCCGGAGGTGGACAGGTATCACCGGCAACGGCCCGGACCGACGCGCAGGGTCGCGTCGCGACGGTCTTCATCACCGGAACGGCAGAGGGCACTAATACGCTGAACGCCAGCGTCGGCGGAGTTTCGCCGACCTCATTTTCCGTGACGACGGTGGCCGGCAGTGTCGCGGTCTCTTCGATCGCTCCTTCTCCGATGACGCCCGGGGCGACGGTCACGATCGCCGGCGCCGGCTTCGATCCCACCGCGACCGGAAACAGCGTGACGATCGATGGCCAGGCCGCCACTGTGACGAGCGCTACTTCTACTCGGCTGGAAATCACCGTTCCGATGACGCTGCCATGCACGCCGAGCCACCAGGCGACGGTTACGGTCACGGCCAACGGCGTCAGCGCGATCGGACGACAGACGCTGAGAGTGGGCGCGCTGCATACGCTCGCAGTCGGCAGTGCAGTCGTGCTCACCGGCGCGGCGGAGATCGGCTGCACCGAGCTCTCTCCCGCCAGCGGGCGTTACGCCGTCAATGTCCTCAACCCTTCGACCATACCGACGGCTGTCACTCCGTTCCAGCTTTCCGGCGCGATCTCGATTCCGCCGGGATCGGCCGTCGCGGCGGGAGCGTTCACTCTGAGGCAATCGATGGGAGCTCCGGCTTTTAGCCGCCCCGCAGCTGCGGCCGGGCGGCTCCGCTCGATCAGCAGGCCGCGCCATAACCTCGTACTCGAGGCGAACCGTCGGATCCTCACCGGCATGAAGCCCCGCTTCCGGCGCACGCCGCGCTCTGTCGCGCCGCGCTCCCCGGCACGGGCGTCCGTGGCGGCGGCGGTGCCGGTTGCCGTCGGCGACACCCGGAAGTTTCGCGTAGTCCAGTTCTCCGGAGCGTCGGTTTCATGCGCGACCTTCGTCGAGATCACGGCGCGCGCCGTTTATGTGGGGACCAAAGGCATCGTCTACGAGGACGTCGCCGCTCCACTCGCCGGGCAGATGGATTCGCATTTCACGCAGCTGGGCGAGGAATTCGACACCAACATGTACTCGACGGTGAATACTTATTTCGCCGATCCGCTGGTGACCGACGGGTTCACGGACGGCGACCAGCACCTGAACATGGTTTTCACTCCCTCGATCCCGGAAGGGCTCGGCGGATTCGTCATTTCATGCGATTTCTTCGAGCGGAATACGTCCGACAATCAGGCGAGCAACTTCGGAGAGAATTTTTACGCCCGGGTGCCCACGGTCGCGGGGACCGGGTTCAATGACGACACCGCGGACAGATTTCTCTGGACGATGCGCTCGACGATCGTCCACGAAGTCAAGCACATCGCGGGGTTCGGCGCGCGCCTCGTCAATGGCGCCGGCAGGTTCGAGGAATCGTGGCTCGAGGAAGGGATGGCGGTGACCGCCGAGGAGATGTGGGCGCGCGACAGGATTTATCCGGGAGCGACATGGAAGGGAAATCTGACCTACGCATCGACCCTCCACTGCGAGGTGCGGCCCAGCTTCCCGGACTGCGCTGGCCGCCCGCTCGCGATGTTCGATGCTTTCGCCGATCTCTATTCCTTCCTGGATAAGCCGGGTAGCACTTCGCTGTTCGGGCGCGTGACGGACGAGGACTTCACTTTTTACGGTGTAAGCTGGTCGTTCATCCGGTACAACGTCGATCGGTACGCCGCCTCCGAGACGGACTATCTCCGCGGGATTACGAACGCCACTGGTCTGGCGGGGATTGCGAACATTGTCAATCAGTCCGCCGCCGCTGAGAGCCAGATCGTCGGGATGTGGTCGCTGACACTCTACCTGGACGAGAACAATGTGATGGCCGGCAACGCCGACGTGAGATTTCCCTCCTGGGAGACGCGCGACATCTTCGCGGGAATGAACCTGGATTTTCCGCAGCAGGAAAACTTTCCGAAACCTCATCCGCTCGTTCCGCAACCCGTCACCGCCGGCGATTTCTCGATCGAGCATGCCGGAATCCATGGCGGCTCCTTTTCGGCATACGACCTGAGGGAATCGAGCGCGAGCACGCGCACGATCCGGCTTTCCAGCGGCCCGAGCGGAGGTTCTCCTCCGCTCCACATCGTCATCGCGCGAATTCAATGAGGTGGCTTCCCGTCGTTTGCGTGGTGGTACTTGTCGGCTGTCGGCCTCCGGAACCGAATCCGGCCGTCAACTCGTCACAACCGGCCGCCAACGACACCCTCAGGGGGACTCTGGTGCTCGAGGGCAGCGACCCTTTTCCGACGGCAGTGATGCGCACGTCGAGCGGCCGCGTCGTTCTGAACGGAGCGAGCCAGGCAATGCTCAAGCTGTCACAACTGGATCTCTGGCTCCGGGGCACCCGCACATCACCCACTCGCTTTGAGGTCGCCGACTACCGCGTGCGCGGCGCCGATGGCGCAAAGGCGTGGGATGGAATACTGAGAGGCGGGCCGTCGGGCTTCAGCCTGGAGCTCGACGACGGATCGTCGCGCGGGGTGCGCGGGGCGCCCTCCAGCTTCGCGCGGCTCACCGGCTCGCGAGTGTGGATTACCGAGGGTCCGGACGGAACGGTAAGGCGTTACGGCGTGTTCTGAGCGGTTTCGTTCGTCGCGAGCGGATCGTTGGCCGCAAGCGCAACCAGGCCATTTTAACCGGAGGACTCCTCCCAATGCGATTCGTCGTGATCGTCTTCGCGTTCGCCGCGATATCCGGGTGCCGGCCGGAGAAACGCGACGATGTGGCCGCGGCGCGGCGGGCGATCGACGTCCTGAATGTCAAAATGGAAGGCTGGTATGTGACCGAGGAAGCGGATTCAGTCGCATCGTTTTTTGCGGCGGATGCCTGGATGATGCCCCCGAACGCAGGCCCGGTCGTCGGTATCGATGCGATCAGGGAATACTGGAAAAACATGCTCCGGATGGGCCAGTGGACTTTCGACTTCAACACTGAGGACCTTCTGGCGCCTGATTC
>DASTTD010000367.1:0-4225 GCA_035760325.1 Gemmatimonadaceae bacterium | reverse complement strand
CCGTTGCGCACGTCGCCGGGGTGGCCGTTTCGGGGAAATCGGGGAGCGAGACGCCCGCGGGCGAGGAGCTTCAGTACCTCTACACCGGAATCCTCGCCTTCTCAGCCCTCTGGATCATCGCCGCGGCGTTCACCTGGTTTCCGATAGTCGGGTCGATACTGCGGGTGTTGGCTTTCTCGGTGACCCTCGTCGCAGTCGCCACCGGATTTGGCGCCGTGATTCTTTCCTGGTGGCGCACGAGACCCAGGAAGAACGCAGTAGCACTGTAGCGATGCCCGCGGCTGGCCTGGGCCTTGCCCCGGCTGGTCGCCATGGTAATTCTGGGATACCGCGTCCCCGAGCTTGCACGCAGGACCATGAACGAGACACTCGAGGACAACGTCCTCGGGCTCGCGGCGCAGACCGCCTACAATTTTTTCTTCTCGCTGTTCCCGCTCTTTCTGTTCATCGCGCCCATGCTGAGCCTGTTCGGCGACAAAGAGCGGATAATCCCGGATCTGCTCGCGCGGATGTCGGGATTTCTGCCGGCCGATGCGCTCAGCCTGGTCTCGAAGGTGATCACCGACATCGCGTTCACCGAAAGCGCGCCCGGGTTGATCTCGGTCGGGGCTCTCCTCGCCGCGTGGTCGGGCTCGAACATCTTCACGACATTCGCTCACGCGCTGAACAGGGCCTACGATGTCACCGATGAGAGACCGTGGTGGAAGCGGCGGGTTCTCGCCCTCGCGGTGATGCTCGGCTGGGCGCTCATTCTGATCGTCGTCACCGGGATTCTGATGGGCGGCGACCAGATCACTGCGTACGCGAGAACGGAGCTCGGCCTTGGGGCCGCCGCGACCGCCTGGGCCATCGTCCAGTTTCCCGTTGCGCTCGCGCTACTCGTTGCCTTTCTGTACCTCATGTACCTGCTGCTGCCGTACGTGAAGCAGGACAAGCGCCACATCCTCGTTGGATCCTTCGTCGCCGCACTGTTGTTCGTAGCGGCGACTCTCCTGTTCCGGCTCTACGTGCAGAACTTCGGCGCTTACAACAAGACCTACGGCACCGTCGGCGCCGTGATCATGCTTCTCACCTGGATGTATGTTGTTTCCGTCGTGATTCTCGTCGGTGGAGAGCTCAACTCCGAGCTGCACGCCGGAACCGGCTCTACCGCGTCGCTAAAGGGCAGCGTTTACGCGGGGCGCATTGCGACTGGGGAACAGCCCTCCCAGCCGTCCAGCAAGATCGAGTAGAGCGCGCGCGGCCGGAGCCTCCGGCTCGCCGACGACGATCGGCTCTCCCCTGTCTCCGCCCTCGAGAACCGCGGCGTAAAGCGGGATCTCCGCCAGCAAGGGGACGCTCAGCTCCTCGGCCAGGCGCTTCCCTCCTCCGGTTCCGAAGATCGAGGTTCTGTCGCCGCAGTGGGGACAGACGAAGTAGCTCATGTTCTCGACGATCCCGACGACCGGCACGGCGACCCGCTGAAACATCTTGGCGCCGCGCAACGCATCGCCCGAAGCGACCTCCTGCGGAGTGGTGACAATCACCGCTCCATGCACCGTAGTCGCCTGGACCAGCGAGAGCTGCGCGTCACCGGTGCCGGGAGGCATGTCTACCAGAAAGTAGTCGAGCTCTCCCCAGAGCACGTCGCGCAGGAACTGGGTGATGATCTTCATGATGATCGGCCCTCTCCAGATCGCCGGCTGGTCCCGATCGATCAGGAAGCCGAGGCTCATCACCTTCACGCCGTGCGCCTGGAGCGGGATGATCTTTTCTCGCTCCACAGGCGGCTGACCCTCGACCCCCATCATCCGCGGCACGTTCGGCCCGTAGATATCCGCGTCCATCAGACCGACACGCGCGCCCGTGCGGGCGAGCGCAATGGCCAGGTTGGTGGCGACGGTGGATTTCCCGACGCCTCCTTTCCCGCTGGAGATCGCGATGATGTGGCCAAGCGCCGGATACGCAACGGGAGTGGGCGCAGGCGGGGTCGCCCGCTGAGGACCGGTGGTCTGACCCATTACCGGCAGGGCGCGCGACGAGCCGCTCTGTGGTCCTCGGGGCGGGGGTGGCGCCGCGGCCTGCGATCCATCCTTCACATCGACTCGCACATCCGTCACGCCTTCCACCTGCTGAAGTGCCTGGCGAATCTCCCGCACCACCGCCGCGTCATCGTCGGCAGTCAGAAAAACGCTGAGCCGGACCTTGCCATCCGTGGTGGTCGCGACCTCGCTGACCATCTCGGCCTCGAGGATATTGCTGCCGACACGCTTGCTCCGGATGCGCGAGAGCGCATCCGCGATTCGCTCCTGAAGATTTGCCGTCATTGATTCGAGGCGACGCTCGCGGTCACGGTCTTCAGCTCCGCGATGCGCAGCTTCAGCTGCGTCTCGATGCCCTGCATGAACGTCACCGGTGAGACGTCGCAATCAGGACATCCACCCCTGACGATCAGCGATGCGGTGCCGGACTCCGGATCGAAGCTCTCGAGCTCGATCGTGCACTCCTCGATGCGGAGAATCGGAAGTATCCCGTCGAGCTCCTGCCTGATCTGCTGCTCGATATCGATGCGCGAGCGGGTCTTGCGGCGGAGGGCGCTCATCTCCGCAAGTTAGAAGCTCGCAGCGGTAGTTGCTACCGCTCGATTCTGGGCGTGTGCCGCGGGGTACGCCGCGGCTTTCCCGCGTCGGTGGTGCGAAGGAACTCGCGCGCCGCCGCCACGACATCGTGGCGCACTCGCTCGATCGATCCCTCGATCAACGCGCCCGACGCGCGGGCGTGGCCGCCGCCGGCGAACAATTTGGCGAACTCGTTGACATCGACCGCGCCGGTGCTCCGGAACGAGACCTTCACCTTGTTGTGGCCGAGATCGCGGAAGAAGATCGCGAGCCTGGTCCCCCCGATCGATCTCGGATGCTCGGCGATTCCCTCGAGGTCCTCCGACTTCAGCCCGTATTCCTCGGCCGCACCGGCGGCGACCGAAATCCAGGAGATCCCGTACTCGGGGTCGACTTCCAGCGTCGCCAGCGCGTCGCGCAGCAGGTGCAGGCGGCCGAGGGGCATCGACGCGTACAGGCGTGCATACATCTCCTCCGGCTCCACGCCCGATGCAATGAGCTGTCCGGCGACGCTCAGGCAGCGCGCCGAAGTATTACTGAACCTGAAGCCGCCGGTATCGGTGAGAATGGCGACGTAGAGCGAACGGGCGATATCCGGAGTGATCTCGAGCCCGAGACACGTCGCGAAATCGTAGACGATCTCGCCGGTCGCGCACGCCGCCGTGTCAGTCACCATGAGAGTGCTCGGCGGCTCGTCGCTGGGCAGGTGGTGGTCGATGACGAGCTTTGGCGTTTTCAGCCTGCGCACCGTGTCGGCGAGCGAGCCGAGCCGCTTGACGTCGGAGATATCCATGATCACCAGGACATCCGCGTCGGTGACTCCCTTGCTGCCCCGATCACTCGCGTCGATTACGTCGTCGCCGAGCAGGAATCTGTACATCTCGGGCCAGGGCGTCGGATTGACGATCCGCGATTCCATTCCCATCTGAGCCAGCAGGCGCGCGAGACCGGTCTCGGAGCCGCAACCGTCGCCGTCGGAATTGATGTGAGTGGTAAGTGCGACAGAGCGTCCCGCGCGGAGCTCCTGCGCGAGACGCTCGATCGCTGTCCTTCGCTCAGCCGGGACGCTTAGAAGATCAAGCACTGCCTTCGGCGCGAGCCAGCCTGGAGTGCGACCTGCTGTAGAGGAAATAGATCACCAGGCCGATCACCATCCAGACGATGAGCCGCTCCCAGGTGGCGAACGGCAGACTCGCCATCATGTAGCCGCAAATCCCGATGCCGGCCAGCGGCACGAAGGGAACAAGGGGTGTACGGAACGGTCGGGCGATGTTCGGGGACTTGTAGCGCAGGACGATGATTCCGGCCATTACGATCACGAACGCGAACAAGGTTCCGATGGAGACGAGCTCACCGAGCAGACCGATCGGAAAAAGACCGGCAATGACGGCGGCGACGGCGCCGGTGAGGATCGTGGTGATATAGGGCGTTCTGAACTTCGGGTGCACCTTGCCGAATACCGGCGGCAGCAGCCCGTCACGCGACATGGCGTAGAAGATGCGCGGCTGTCCCAGGAGCATCACGAGCACCACTGATGCGAGTCCGGCAATTGCTCCGAGATTCACTATCGGCTTGAGCCACCCGAGCGCCGGGCCGGCCTTGTCGATCGCGACGAACACCGGGTGCGG